>JAIXRD010000304.1 GCA_027485365.1 Cryomorphaceae bacterium
AGGCACTTTTAATTTCGGCCTCCGTGGCATTTTTAGAAACGCCAAGCACGTCGTAATAATCTCTTTTTTGACTCATAACTTTATTGTCCGACCGCTACTCTTGCAAAGCGAATCACTTTCTCATTTAAATAATATCCTTTTTCAACCTGATCGATAACCTTACCTTTTAACGCTTCGTCCTCCACAGGTACATTAGCGATGGCTTCATGCAAATTGTAGTCAAAAGGTTGACTCATTGCATCAATTGGTTTTAAGCCTTTGGCCTCAAGAATTTGACCTAATTTGGTATAGATTAATTGAAACCCTTCTTTCAAGATAGCCACATCGGTTACCTGTTCGTTATTCTTTATGGCACGCTCAAAATCATCCAAGATGGGAAGCATAGCCATAATCATTTCTTGACTTGCACCCGTCAAATACTCTGCTTTTTCACGCGACGAACGTCTGCGATAATTTTCGAACTCCGCATAAAGTCGTAGGAATTTATCTTCTTGCTCCTTTATTTTCGCTTCAAAATCATGCGTTGATTCTGTTGAAGAACTATTCTCGTCATTGCTAGAATTACTCTCCGTTTCATGACCTTGTTGTTCTTCGTTAGCATTCGCTTGATCCACTGTATTATCTTCCATAGTATTATTTTTTCGTTTACTCATCTCAAGTTCTTTGGGTTTGGGTACACAAATTAGATTCCATATAAGACAATACCCTGAACAAAGGACATAATGTCAGTTTCAGATGAATTATAAGCATCTACTGTCAGTGTTTAGCTGAAATTTCGACACATTTCTATCAAGCGTTTGGCCTTGTGCTCGTCAAAAATAAGCACTTCTTCAGAGAACATTGAATCAGGGTCCAAGGATTGCTTTCCAGTAGCCGAAAAATGGACGGCATCAGGTAGAACGTGCTCCATAATTTGCGGTAAATTCGCGAGGTTAATTCCTCCTCCCGGCATAATTTCAATGCGTCCCTTTGCCTCTTGTTTCATGGATGCTAGCACAGGAATTCCGTGTGCAATCGTAGTCGATAGCCCAGAAGACAATACCCGATTATATCCTGTATCAGCTAACCATTGCAATTCTTGTTTCCATTCCACTAAATCGTCGAACGCCCTATGAAAGGTTAGGGATTTATTGAAGTTGCTACGAATGCGTTCGAGCACCGGACGATTTAAACGCATGGTATCGGTCAACATTCCCAATACTAAACCATCCACATTTAATCGTTGAAATTCAAGAACATCCGCAAGGATGATTTCTATTTCATGTTCATTGTAAACAAATCCTCCACTTCTTGGACGAATCAACACATGTGTTTCTATGCCTAAGTCTTTTGCTTTCTGAACAAAACCTAAGGATGGCGTTAATCCTCCTTGTTCTAGGTTTACACAAAGTTCAATGCGATCTACACCCAAAGATTTAACTGCCAGCAAGGCCTCAACAGAGGCTACACATAACTCAATTTTCATGCTGCAAAAATGCAAAATTCTTAGCCACAACTAGCTAAAAAAAGTGGACAAAATCGCTATATTTGCACACAAATTTGAACTATGTCGTCCAACAACGAAGCAACCCTCGGATTCGAAGACTTCAAGCAAGAAGTGCTTTCGGATTATAAATTAGCTTGTATTTCCAGAGAAGCGTCCCTTCTTGGAAGAAAGGAAGTACTCACCGGTAAGGCGAAATTTGGGATTTTTGGTGACGGTAAAGAATTAGCGCAATTAGCACTTGCAAAGAACTTTAAACCAGGAGATTTCAGGTCTGGATATTACAGAGATCAAACTTGGATGATGGCGATTGGCGTACTGAGTGTACAAGCATACTTTTCCGGACTTTACGCCCATACGGATGTGGCTGTTGAGCCTCAATCTGCGGGCCGTCAAATGGGCGGACATTTTGCCACAAGAAATCTCGACGAACAAGGACAATGGAAAAACCTAACCCAACAAAAAAACAGTTCGGCAGACATCTCTCCAACCGCAGGACAAATGCCGAGGTTATTAGGCTTGGCCCTGGCGTCGAAAATATATAGAAATAATCCAGCCTTACATACGGAAGAGTTCCAACAATTTTCCATTCAAGGAAACGAAGTTGCCTTCGGGTCGATTGGTGATGCCTCCACGTCTGAAGGTCCATTTTGGGAGACCTTAAACGCTGCGGGAGTTTTACAAGTCCCCATGGTTATGTCCGTTTGGGATGATGGGTACGGTATTTCTGTTCCTAGAGAACTTCAAACAACAAAAAACAGCATTTCAGAAGCCTTAGCGGGATTTCAACGCACTGCCGAAAATCCGGGATTTGAAATACTAACCACCAAAGGATGGGATTACGCGCATTTGTGCCAGACCTACGAAAAAGCGGTTAATCTAGCACGCACGGAACATGTTCCTGTGTTGGTTCATGTACAGGAAGTTAATCAACCTCAAGGTCACTCCACTTCCGGATCACATGAGCGATATAAAAGCACCGAGCGCATGGAATGGGAAAAAACCCATGACTGTATTGCCAAGTTCAAGGAATGGATTCTTGCATTTGACAAAGGTCCAACAGTACTGGCAACGTTAGAAGAACTTGACCAGTTATCCGAGCAAGCGAAAGAAGAAGTTAAAGAATCGAAAAACAAAGCATGGGCGCTATTTACGGAAGACATCAAACAAGATTCACTATCTCTGGAAGGAATTTTAAGTGGATTAATTCAAGAGGGAACTTTAAGCAATTCATTTCAAGCGGAATTAGATGCATTGATTAAAAACCGTGAACCTCAACGAAAAGATGTGTTTTCATTAGCACGACGTGCACTCAGAAGCCTTCGTGGAGAAGAATCTGCAAACAAAACGGTGCTAAGCCAATGGTTAAGCAAGAAAAAAGAAGAAAGTCACGACCGATATTCTTCCTACTTATACAGTGAATCCAACAAACAAATTGGAAACATCCCGTCGATTGAACCAACGTACGATTCGGAAGCTCCCATGGAGGATGGTAGAATTATTTTACGAGAAAATTATCGAAAGCTATTGGAGAAATACCCGAACTTGCTGGTGTTTGGTGAGGATGCAGGTAAAATCGGAGGTGTTAATCAATCCCTAGAAGGCTTGCAAGATACCTTTGGTGATTTGCGAGTATTCGATACGGGAATTCGTGAATGCACGATCATTGGTCAAGGCATTGGGATGGCGATGCGCGGACTTCGTCCGATTGCAGAGATTCAGTACTTGGATTACTTGTTATATGCGATTCAAATTTTATCTGACGACTTGGCTACGGTGCAGTATCGTACCAAAGGAGGACAAAAAGCGCCGCTCATTATCAGTACACGAGGTCATCGTTTAGAAGGGGTATGGCACAGCGGTTCTCCTATGGGAATGATCATCAATTCATTGCGCGGAATGCATGTGTGTGTTCCAAGAAATATGACTAAAGCAGCAGGATTCTACAACACCTTGATGGAGGCAGATGAACCGGCTTTAGTAATTGAACCACTAAACGGATATCGAACGAAAGAAAAAATGCCTACTAATTTGGGTGAGTTTAAGCTTCCGCTTGGTCAAGTAGAGCGCCTAAGCGAAGGTTCAGATTTAACCTTAGTTTCTTATGGATCCACCTTGAATCTTTGCATACAGGCGTTACCTGCCTTGGAAGAATTAGGGATTTCGGTAGAACTTCTTGATGTGCAGACCTTACTTCCGTTTGACTTATCGCATGACATCTTGAAATCGCTACAAAAGACAAATCGCTTGTTAATTGTAGATGAGGATGTTTCTGCAGGTGCAACGGCTTATATTCTTGAAAAAATATTAGTTGAACAAGGGGGATATTACCACTTGGATGAAGCACCGCAAACGCTAAGCGCGAAAGACCATCGTCCGGCCTAT
>JAIXRD010000196.1 GCA_027485365.1 Cryomorphaceae bacterium
GTAGATCCTGATTTAACGGCGTTTGCACTACAACGAGTAGTTTCCTTGATCCGTTCCGTTGCGGGAGGAACCCTTAATGATATGCAAGAAGTTAAAGCCTACTCAACCCCTGCAGCGGAAGTAACACTTGATTTTGAAACCATCAACAAGCAATTAGGGACCTCACTTACGGATGAGCAACTATCTGGAATTCTAAGTTCACTTGATTTTACCCCAATTAACGAAACGAACTGGAAAATCCCTAGATATCGTGCGGATGTTAAACGCCCCATTGATGTTACCGAAGAGATTATTCGAATCGCTGGGTTTGATGCCGTTCCAACACCAGAAAAGTGGAACTTTTCCGTTCCAGTTTCAGAAACGTTTTCAGCGGAAGCAACACGTCAAAAGGTTTCGGTTATGCTAGCCGCGAATGGATTTAATGAAATTCTGAACAATTCCTTAACCAAGGCAGCTAACGCAACATTAACCACAAGCAAACAAGATGGAAAACCTGTGGTTTTGAAAAATCCCTTGAGCCGAGATTTATCGATACTTCGTACATCCATGTTTTTTGGAGCCTTAGAAACCTTGGCTTACAATAAAAATCGTCAAGCCGGAAACATCAAATTGTTTGAATTTGGTCATACCTATCATGGATTTGGCGAACGTACTGTTGAAAAATCAACCTTGGCATTAGTTCTTACCGGATCTCATGAACCTGATTCATGGATGGGATCTCGTCCGTTCTCATTTTTTGACATTAAAAGTGAGGTTATGAATTTAATTCAAGGGCTGAATCCGAATGCTATCGAAGAAGTTGCCTTAAGCGAAGACTCTCCGTTTTCTGAGGGAATAGAAATCAAAGTAAACGGTAAACCCCTAGCAACTCTTGGAAAACTATCAGAATCTTGGTTAAAAACCGTAGAGTTTAAACAAGCTGTATATGGAGCGACAATCGATTGGAAACGTTGGGTTGAACTGAGTAAATCCATTACTGATCGCTTCACTGAAATTCCAAAAACATTCGTTGTTCGTCGAGATTTTGCCTTACTCTTGGATGCCAATATTCAATATGCTGAGTTAGTTAAAGCTGCGAAGAAGGTCGCTTCTACCCGTTTGATCTCAACTAATTTATTTGATGTGTACGAAGGCGATAAAATCGAGGCAGGTAAGAAATCCTATGCGTTATCTTTCCATTTTAGAGACGCCGAGAAAACATTAACTGATGCTGAAATCGATCAAGAGATGCGTGCCATTCGAACGTGTTTTGAATCCGAATTTGGCGCCCAACTCAGGTAATCAATAGCTTTTTAGGATTTGTACCCTAGTATTTTAAGATAATCATCTGCCGTTTGTTCCTCACTGAACAGTTGCGTTACGATTTTTTCATTTTCATCGCGAGAAATCAAAATATGTCGTGGCTCAGGAATTAGGCAGTGTTTTAATCCGCCATAGCCACCAATGGTTTCTTGGTATGCTCCTGTGTTGAAAAAACCAATGTACAAGGGATTGTTTTTCTCAAATTTCGGCAAATAGATGGCATTCGAATGCTGCTCTGAATTATAGTAATCGTCGCTATCACAGGTTAATCCGCCTAAAAGCACCCGTTCATAATCTTCTTGCCAACGGTTAATTGGTAGCATAATAAAGCGCTGATTGATTGCCCAGGTATCTGGAAGGTTGGTCATGAACGAAGAATCAATCATGTTCCATTTCTCTCGGTCGTTTTGCTGCTTTTGATGTAAAATACTGAATAGAGCTCCCCCACTCTCTCCTACGGTAAAAGATCCGAATTCGGTAAAAATATTCGGCTCTGGAATGTCATTATCGGTACATACCCGTTTGATTTGCTGTAAAATCTCACGAACCATGTAGGCATAGTCAAAATCAAAAGCCAGGGATTTCTTAATTGGAAAACCTCCCCCAATGTTAAGTGAATCCAATTCTGGACACAACTTCTTTAAGTCACTGTAAATTCGTAAACATTTGGTTAATTCATTCCAGTAATATGCGGTATCATTTATTCCAGTATTGATGAAAAAATGGAGCATTTTTACTTTAATTCGTGGGTTGTCTTTCAAAACAGACTTATAAAACGGTACAATCTCACGGTAACGCATACCTAAGCGCGAGGTATAAAACTCAAACTTTGGTTCTTCTTCCGCTGCAATTCGAATTCCAATCGATAAATCTTTATCGGTAGCTGCTAACAAGTTTCGAACTTCTTCGGCGTTGTCAACCACCGGAACAACCTTTAAAAAATCAGCATTTATTAATTTCGCTATACTTTCGATGTATTTAGCTGGCTTGAATCCATTCGAAATCACATAGGTTCCCTCTTTAAGTTTACCGGAATCAACCAAGTTGTTTACAATGTCAATATCGAACGCAGAAGAGGTTTCAATATGTACATCATTCTTCATAACCTCATCCAGCACAAATGCAAAATGGCTACTTTTTGTACAATACGAATAATAATATTTACCAGCGTATCCTTGGTTATTAATGGCTTCACGAAACCAACCTTTGGCGCGTTGGATGTTATTTGAAATTTGAGGAAGGTAATTGAACTTTAAGGGCGTCCCGTACTCCTGGATTAAACGCATCAAGTCAATTCCATGAAAAAACAAGCGATCTTCACGTAAATTGAATTCATTTTGAGGAAAATCAAACGTTTGATCAATAAGGTCTATGTATTTAGTCCGCATCGGTTATGGCATCAATTAAAAGTTCAAGTGGCCGAGCAACTACTGCTCGGTCGGCCCATAATACGATGGGACGTTGGATTAGTTTCGGAAATCGAATCATAAGATCAAATAATTCCTCGGCTGTAAGTGTTTTTCCTTTAACATGAGTTTTATAATCAGGCTCCTCGGTACGAATCCAATGCTGAGGACCAAGACCTAGCGATTCCGATATGTGCTTCAACTGTTCTAAAGTTGTGCCCGCGTTGATATAGTCGATTACCGTGACCTCATGTTGGTTAGTTATTAACCAATCAAGCGCACAGCGGCTCTTGCTACACCGAGGGTTATGGTAAATGGTATATTTCACGCTGCAAAGTTAGGGAAGCTGTACAAAGTAATTAGTATTTTCTTATGAAATTTATCCATGCGATTCGAAATTGAACCAAGGGAATTAATATCGGCGCCAAGTAGTTCACGATCCATCGTTGGTTACGTTGGAAAAATGAATGTTTTTCTATGCGCTTTTGAAGAAACAGCGAGGTCATTACAGTTGCACAAATTCGTTTTTTTTGATTGCGAAATTCAGGACGTAAGACATCAACTAATAATACAATACGAGCTTGATCGGTATAATTCCACGTTTCATGGGTATATGCATCCATGAACCAAATAAAGTGACCTTCTTTCCAAGATTGTTCAACTTCCTTCACACGAATGCCCGCTTGAGGCAAGGTAATTGGAATCGATATCCCAAAGTGACCTCGATAAATTGCATTGGTATCTCCCATGTGAGGAAGAATGCTGCTGTTGGCATCCAGGACATTAATTGAAAGGGTTAAAAGTTCTGGATGATTTTTAAGAATGTATGAGAGCACCGGTAATTCTCGTTGATTTTTATTGAATTGAATCCCCCACCATGCTAAGGAAAGTGTATGATATCCTTTCCCA
>JAIXRD010000310.1 GCA_027485365.1 Cryomorphaceae bacterium
ATATCATTTGTTCTGCCAACAACCTTTTCTAAAACTCGGTTCCCATTTTTGATTCTATCAGTCAATATCGCCCTGTCGCCCAACTCATAACGAATAAACGGCATTGCCTTGTTATATAATGATGTAACGATTACTTTTCCCTCAACTCCTGCTTCTACGGGAAGATTGTTTTCATCCAAGATTTCGATGAAGAGAGTTTCTTCATTTAACACAAAATCACCATCCTCATCTTCAAAAGCCAAAATATCCAATTCCGCAGCCCCGTATTCGTTTCTTACTCTCACACCAAACCCTCGTTCCATAATATTGCGATCAATATCATCAACCACTTCGGAAGTTGGAAAAACTACCCGCAATGAGGGACAAATATCTTTCAATATAATATTTCTTTCAATTAAAAATTTAGCAAAAATGACCAATGAACTGGTGTAACCATTGATGTATTCAAATTTCTTTTGTTTAAACTGATTTAGGACTAAATTCAATTTTTCATCGGACAAATCAAAAACTGGAAATCTAACCCGATTTGCCAAAAAATCCTTCAAACGTTCTTTATAATACTTGATACCACGTAAAGGAATTCCATAAAACCTCGCTTGTTTGGATGCTCCAACGTTAATGCCATGCTTTAACAAATGATAATCTGTTTCAGCCCAATTCATAGCATGACAAAACTTGTCTTTGGCAAAATAAAAGGGAGTGCCAGTAGATCCAGAAGTATTATGAACATGCAATACCGATTTTTTTAATCCTTTGGAAATAATTTCATCAATATTTATCTGAAAATCTTGTTTCCTAATTACGGGGATATCAATCCAATTTTGAATTTTTTGTCTATTATTTGAATCTAGAAAACTGCGATAAAATAAATTGTTCATGTCATGAAATCTAAAATTATCAAACGCTTTTTGAGTTTTAGAAACTTTATCTCTTGATTCAAATTCCAATTGTGCCTTCCTGATTGGAAAGCCACTTAAAGTTAAAGTAAATCTAAATATCCAGTTCATTTTATTAATCTCTTAATTTCAGAGCCAATCTATATTAATTTTTAGTGTAATTTATGTATTGTGTTGTAAATTATATTTGTATTCAGGAATCCAATTTTTTGTTCTTTTCTACATATTCGTTTCGAGATAATTGTCCTATCACAATAAATGGCATAAATAAAGGACTTACAAAAGTTCTTGTAGCAGCATGAAATGTTGTGAAAAAACCAATGAAGTACAAAATAAAAATGACACTGTTGAAAAATGATTTATAACCGTTTATAAAGCCAATAACCAATAAATATATAAAAATGATACAGATCAAAAGACCGAATAAACCATGTTCCGACAATAATCTGCTAAACTCAACGTGTGTACTTGTACCTATTGTATTGTTTCTCTTATATACAGACTGACTTACGCCTACTCCTAGGAAAATATTGTCATTAAAAAGATCTAAATCTTCAAAAAATATTTCAGATCTTCCAGATGTCAATTGATTTAAATCCTTCTCTTTTGATCCAACTATTGTTCCATGTGTTTCTCCGGAATATCTCAATAACAAATTTCCATCTGTTATTTCATTCACTCCATATAGTGCAATACCAAAAATAGATACAGCTAAAATCGCATATAAAAGATTTACTATTTTTTTTGAAGCTATTAATTGAAAATATATAAGAAAAAAAACACCTAAAAAACCAGCCAACATCCCTCCTCTTGAAAATGTTAATAGCCCATAAATCAGGAATAAAATTATTATTAATATATCAAACCACTTAGAAAATCCAGAAAATGGAATATTTTTATTATATAATAAATAAAGTACAAAAAAAGCAATTCCAAAAATTGTTGCTATTTGATTAGAACCAAAACCACCAACCAAATTATTGGCGCCCAATTCAAATGTTACATCCTCAAAATTTGGCGACCTAATTATAGAATAAGCCAAAATTGAAGTTAACGGTAAAACCAATAACCGTAACAAAAATAGTAATTGCTTTGTTGTAATTTTTTGATATGCAAACAAAGCAATACCCAAAGCAATATTTACAATACCCAATACATTAAATATCATGTCTTTATATGAAGAATAATATGTAAGACCAAGCAAAATACTGGGCAACAAAAATAAAAAGATTACCATTCCAGTTGTTCCCACCTTTTTAGATTTGAACAATCCTATTACAATTAAAATGAAAGTTACATATTTACCCAATTCGTAAGGAACATATGGACTAGCCTTTACCATTCTCCCCAATATCTCGAAGGAAGAACTGTACATTAAAAATATTAAAATATAAAAAGTAGAATTTGGGGATTTTTGTTTTGTTATTTGTTGAAAAAAAACAATAAATATTGCATAATACCAAAGAATAAACAAAAACGGTGTAAATAATGAAACCCACCCCAATAGAATATGAAATATTAATTGCTGCTTATTTTTAGAAGATGACAGTAACCAGTTTATCATAATAATTTCAAAACTAAATATTGTTGAATTTTAAACTATTTTTTTTGATTCACCAAAATATAAGATCTGAGCATCAATAAATAATTCTCAAATGTGAACTTTTCAGCAACGCATATTACTTCAGTTGATAGTTTTTCCAAATTATAGTTTTCCTGATTGGTTACATTGAGAAGCGCATGTTTAAGCTCTTGTTCTAATTTTTTTGCATCACATATAAATCCATTTTTGTTTGAAATATAGTGTGAAATACTACCAACATTAGACACAATCGGAATTGTGCCATAACAAGCAGCTTCAGCAATCACTTTCGGAAAACCTTCTGAAGCACTCGGCAATAAGAAAAAATGTGCTTTACCCAAAATTTCATGGACTTTTTCACTTGGTAAAAATCCATGAAAATGAACTTTATCTCGCAAATATATTGATTCACCTTTATAATGACTTAGCCTTTCTCCATTGCCAATAAAATCTATCGATTCCACTAAATCTAGGTTAACGGATTTAAAAGAATCAATAATCCTCTGTACTCCCTTTGCATCTTCCAATCTCCCAACAAATACAAAACGATATGGCTTGGTAAATACTTTATTCTTTGCTATGATACCACCACTTTCAATTTGCTCCATTGTTAAACAAGGGTTCTCAAATGAAATACAATTTTCAGGTTGGTTTGGCCAAAAACCATTCATGGTTACTTTGCATTTTGCAAAATTCTTTATCAAAAACCATCTTTGAAATCTATAACCCATTGGTGGATTATTCTCAGCCCAATTACCCGCATATTTTACCCAAAATGTAAAATTACGCTTTCTGAACCAAGCGAAGTATGGCAATAAAAATACACCAATACCTGTTGGTAATCTCAATTGAACATAGGACGTACCTTCTATATGTTCAGCTATAATTTTTATTATCTTAGGTAACTTAAAAAAGATGCTTAATTTATCAATTAAACTTGGACCACCAAATGGCGGAATTGGAACAAACTTAATATTTTTATTCTTATATGGATTTGAACTTGGCGGTGCGATACCAACATGTAAACATGCAATATGCACTATTTCTTCAAAGTAGTCCGCTAAGTAGTTGATTTCATTCACAGTAGGACCCCAACCCACTGGGACACCAGTTTCATCTAAATAATGCTCTGTATGTGAAATGATCACTAATTTTTCAAATTTCATTTTAATAATTCATGATATTGTTTGATGACTTTCTCCCATGCAAATTTTTGACTCCACAAACGCGCACTTTCTGAATATTCATCATAATTAAGTTGAATGTCAAACACCGCATCACTTATTTCATTCACATTAGAATGGTCTACCAAAATACCAGAAAAATGATTGGAAATGGCATCTTCAATACCCGTATTTTTTGAACCTATTGCTGGCAAACCCATTGACATTGCCTCTAAGATAGCAATTCCAAATCCCTCAAAGTCCCCGTTTTCCAAATTTTCTGATAACATGATAAATATATCCGATTTTTTTAATACCAATAAAATTTCACTATTTGTCGGACAATTATAAAAAATAACATTATCTAATACATTTAACTTTTCTGCCAATTTTTTCAACCGTTCTAATTCCTGTGGTATACCCGCAATGTTATATCTAACGTCTCCAAAGCGAGATATTATTTTTGGAAGTGCATGAATAAAATTATGTTGGCCTTTTCTTTGATGCATGCCACCTACCGTTATAAACTCCAAAGGAGAACCAAATTTTTTTGCTCTAGAATTACATTCATTATTTTCAAAATTAAACCCGTTATTTATTACAACGCATTTTGTTACATCTAATTTATAATTCCCCAATAATATATTCTGAGTGTATTTAGAAACAGAAATAATTTTTTTAACTTTATTAAGTCCTGAATGGAAAACTCTCTTCCAAAAACCTTTACACTTGATTTCACTCCCATGAATAATTGCAAATGAATCGTTTTTAGATGGATTTATTGCTGCCAACCAAATGGAAAATTTGCCTGAAAAAAAAGTTACGGGATTATATTTTATTGAAAAATATAGAAATAAAATCATTCTCTTCAAATATGTATATAATATGAATTTATTACGCTTAACCCCTATTATTTCAAATTCGGCAGAATCATAAAAATTATTCCACTCAACTTTGGAATTGGCTCTTTCCTCTGTAATAACAATCACTTTTTTATGATTTTTGGAAAACTCTTTAGCCAAATTGTACGCATGGTTCCCAATTCCACCCGGCAGAGGTGGAAATTCAGTTGTAACAATTAGAATTGAATCTTTCAATATTTATAAGTATTCTATTTTCGAACCTTGCTTAAGCTTTATGGATGAAAATCGCCAACTTCTCATTACCGAGACTAACAATAACGGACTTAAAACAAAACCAACTAAAACACCAAAAATCATTAATTTTTTACTCCTTTTAAATTTATAGGGTACGATTGAGGGTAACACAGAGATAATAATTTCTCTGATAGCGGCCTGAGTGCCAAAATATTTTCTAATTAAATATAAAACACTTGGAATTGGCCTTGGTGCAAAAAATTTCTTGGGCCTCCAAGAATCCCATGAACCCATTTGCCTTAGCCCACCCTCAGAAACTTTTAGATGTATTCTTTTTGCAAGTGGATTGCTAATGTTTTTGAAACCTGCTAAATATGCCCGCAATCCAAATTCCCCATCTCCCATTCTTTGACCCTCAAATTGACGATCAAACAAGCCAATCTTTTCAAATACTGCTCGTTTTAACATTACATTTCCAGTATCAATTTGATCACTCCACCTAAAATATGAATAATGTTTCGGCACTTCGCCTCCAACTACTGAAATACTCGCACCACTTGAAATTTCGCATTGGAAATAATCCAAACAATTCAAATGATTTTTGATCCAATCTTCATCAATTAAAGAATCATCATCATACAGCAAGATTAAACTACCGTTCGACATTTTTATAGCAGAATTACGTGCCAACCACAGCGCTTTCTCTTCTTGGTGAATTACTTTTAAATCAAAATTCCAATTTTCATAAAATTCTTGATTAAAAGGCTCGCTTTGATCAAAAACAATTACTTCAAAATTTTTATACGATTGTTTCTCCAAATCTTTAAGAACATCAGTTAAATATTGATATCGATTCAAAGTTGGAATAATCACACTCACCAATGGGTTTTCATTCAACAATAGATGCGAAGATGCATCTATGTCATGATGAAAATAATTATTTAATTTGGTCTGACTTATTCCTAGCGCTTTAATAAAACAGAAAAGTTCATTTATTGGATTGTTTAATTCCAATAATCTGAAAAACAACACCAAAAATGAGCGGTGTTTTTTGTAAAATCTATTAACAAAGAGGTACTTGTCTTTTAATGAAACGTCTTTTGCATTCCAAACCAATTCCTTATTCGAATCGACACAAATATATCCCAGTCTCCACAACTGGTATGCAATATCAATTTTTTGGGCAATTTCATTAGAATAACCAGCATACACATTGCAATTTTCGATAATTGCTCCATCTAAGCTTGTATAATCAACAAAATAAGGAATATTTGCTATTTTTCGATTAAAGTACCAGTTAGGACTAATATACTTAATGAAATCTAACATAATGATTTTAATTCTACAAAAAATCCATTTAAATTTAACAAATTTTGCCAAAGAGTTCTATTTGAAATTTGTAAGTTCTCAAATTGTTCA
>JAIXRD010000298.1 GCA_027485365.1 Cryomorphaceae bacterium
GAATGGGTTACCCCCTCTTCAAAGAAATATTTCCCTACAATCAACCCAGCAACGGAAGACGTGTTGGCAGAAATTGCTTGGGCAAATGACGCAGACGTTGATAAAGCGGTTAAAGCGGCGAGAAAAGCATATACTGACGTTTGGTCCAAGATGTCCGGGGCGGAACGTGGAAAATATATCTACCGCATTGCGCGTATGATGCAAGAACGTGCGCGCGAGTTCGCCGTGATTGAAACGTTAGACAGCGGTAAACCAATCCGTGAATCGCGTGATGTAGATGTGCCCCTGGCTTGCAATCACTTTTTCTATTACGCCGGATGGGCCGATAAATTGGAATATGCCGTGCCACATAAAAAACCAGAAGCCCTTGGCGTAGCTGGTCAAATTATCCCATGGAACTTTCCGTTGCTTATGGCGGCTTGGAAAATTGCACCGGCATTGGCTGCAGGGAATACTGTAGTTTTAAAACCTGCCGAAACAACCTCTCTTACTGCGCTGAAATTAGCTGAGATTATCAAAGATTCAGGACTTCCTGCAGGGGTTGTTAACATTGTTACAGGATATGGAGATACGGGCGCGGCCCTTGTGAATCACCCAGACATCGATAAAATTGCATTTACTGGATCAACTAACGTCGGGAAAATGATTCAGCGAGCTGTAGCTGGAACACATAAAAAAACAACCCTCGAATTGGGTGGTAAATCTGCGAATATAATCTTCGATGACGCCCCAATTGACCAAGCCGTTGAAGGCATTATTAATGGGATCTTTTTTAATCAAGGGCATGTTTGCTGCGCGGGTTCGCGATTATTTGTACAAGAAAATGTAGCAGATCTTGTTATTCGAAAACTTAAAACTCGAATGGAAAGCCTATATGTGGGAGATCCCTTGGATAAAAACACAGATATTGGTGCGATAAATTCCAAAAAACAATTGGAAACCATTAATAAATACATTTCAATCGGAAAAGCTGAAGGAGCAGAAATTTTTCAAAGTGATTGTTCCATTCCAAGCAAAGGATTCTTTTGTAAACCCACCTTATTTACAGGCGTTTCACAGTCTCATGTGATTACCCAAGAAGAAATATTTGGACCGGTATTAACCATTCAAACCTTCAGAACAATTGACGAAGTAATTCAAAAAGCGAATAATACACCTTATGGCTTGGCAGCCGGTGTATGGACAGACAAAGGATCTAGAATCTTTAATCTCACCACCAAATTACGCGCAGGCGTAGTGTGGGCAAATACATACAACAAGTTTGATCCGGTTTCTCCATTTGGAGGTTATAAGGAAAGTGGATTTGGAAGAGAAGGTGGTTTACACGGACTGAGTGCCTACTTAAAATAACACGTTAACAACCCATGGATTCCGCTGGTTTCCAATTGAATAAAAATTAAAAGACATGGAAATTTTGAAAACATATAAAATTTACATTGGAGGGTCCTTTCCAAGGACAGAATCTGGTAGATATTATCCAATTCAAGACAAAAAAGGCAATATCTTGGCTAATGTGTGTTTATCCTCAAAAAAGGATGTGAGAAACGCAGTGGTTGCAGCACGGAAAGCGTTTGGAGGTTGGGCTGAAAAAACAGCCTTTAATCGAGGACAGATTTTATACCGAATTGCCGAGATGTTAGATGGAAGAAAGGCACAGTTCATTGAGGAACTTATTAAGCAGGGCGCAAGCAAAGCAAGCGCAGAGAAAGAAGTGGCGCAGGCCGTAGATTGTTTGGTGTATTATGCCGGTTGGGCCGATAAATATCAGCAGATTGGAAGCAGTGTTAATCCTGTGAGTTCATCACATTTTAATTTTTCCGCCCTTGAACCCATGGGTGTAATCGGAATTATTGCTCCTCAACAATCCTCACTGATTGGCCTCGTTAACTTCATAGCTCCTGTCATTTGTGGTGGAAATACGGTTATTGTTGCAGCGTCTGAAACACTCCCTTTGTGTGCGGTAACGTTTGCAGAAGTAATTCATTCATCAGATGTTCCGGGTGGGGTGGTAAATATTCTAACGGGTAAGGTAGCAGAAATAGCACCGGCCTTGGCAGCGCACATGGATGTAAATGCCTTAGTGACTGAATCCTTAGGGGAGCTGAATAAACCGCTTGCGTTGGCTTGTGTAGAGAATTTAAAACGCCATATTACGTATAGCAACAGCACAGATCAAGGACTTCAGCGCATTACAGATTTACAAGAAGTAAAGACTACATGGCATCCCATTGAAAGTATTGGAGGCGCAACGAGCAGTTATTAAGGAATCAAATAAGGATTTTCTTTTAGCCACTTAGCCAATTCCTTTTTACTTAGAAAAACCTCCGGTGCCCCAGCGGCATACGGACCTACCTCATACGGTTGATACGTGAAGGTGATTCCTTTTCGTGAAATCGCGAAGGTTTCAGGAAGATCAAACACTTGCTCTCCGGTTACAAACCACCAATCGCCATTGCCATTTTGTTCTAAAAACTTTCGTTTTGCAAGGGCTTTAAGGCTCGGACGGTAATTATTAACAAACAAATCAGCCAAGGAGATTTTATTCCCAGTAATCAAATCCACATTAAGAACTTGAAAGGCGGGTTGTCCATGGGCTGCGCCCATCGCATAAAAATACAAGGACACCCCCATACTCATATACGTGTTGGAAGAATCGATAAGCGCACAGCTATATTCATCCTGAATGTATTCCATTTCGCCATCCGTATTACTTAAGGTTTTGATATCCGATACGAATCGCTTGATGGTTTGCATGTTGCCTACCTTTCCTGTTATTTCTTTACAGATTAAGGCATTAATCTTTTGAGCAACCGAACTATTGTTCAATGAAACACTTAACCCGGAAACCTCTCTCCTATTACACCATCCTTCATCAAGCTCGAAGTCTTCAGTTGAAGCCAACTCACAGTTTTCATCGGAAAATTTAAAGGGTTTTAAGCGCAAGCCGCTGGGAAGCACTGTAGCTTGAGCTACTTCCGTAGTATCCGCGTTGGGTTCTGCTGGTTTTTTCGGTTCAGTCGTGGTGGAATTATCGTTCGTACAAGCCGTTAAAGCAAGGAAAAATATGGTAAAAAGGGTAATGGTTCGCATCGTGTAAGATTGTTTAACCAAAGGTATATCAAAAAAAGTACATCTAATGTTTCCCTCTTCCTTTTTTCGGCGATGAAGGAATCTCTGATTCTACTTCTTCTACTGCATCGGGATCAAAGCCATTGATAAAGTCCTCATCATTTCTGCGGGGAAGTACTGATTTCAACCCAAACTCATTACCAATAACGAGCCTGACATAGCACCCTGATTTCTTACCGTCATTAGTAAACAACACGTCGGGCTTGGTACCATTCACAATGGCGAAGGGCGACGTGAGGGCATTCCCCTGTGAAACGACACCGTAGGACATGGTATCTCTGACCCAGAGGGCGGTTTCTGTACCCAAGCCAACAAATTCACCGTTTTCATTGCGGTAGCCGCCGGGCAGTAAATTGAATTCAAAATAGTTCTCACCAGTTGACGAATTCTTCCACCCATCCTTGCTTCGCAAGCGCTGACCAACCAAACCCATATTGGCCCAATTATACACGCCCTCATTCGTATAGATATACAAGGAGCTCCAATCCCGGTTATTGGCTACCCGGGCGCCTTTCGGTGCCAAGCCTCTGGGATCGGCAATGGCAAACCAATTATATATATGTCCATAAATTCTTCCCAGCGTGGTGTCATTTCGATAATCGCAATACGCCGGAGTCCCATTGGTGAGGCATTCAATCCATTCTTCACGGGTTTTGGCGTTAAAAATTTCATCACCGTTACGGAAGGTGGTAACATCCAAGTTTTTTATCGACCAGGATAAGGTGTCAATTTGTATAAAATCGCGTTGCGCATGAGTTGCAAAAGATACTGCACACAGAAAAAAGAATAGGAGTTTCATACCCCTACAATAAAAGGATTAGGTTTTGTTACAATGGAGAGGGGGAACCTTCCATATGATTGAGTTATTTAACTCTGCCTAATTTGATTTCCTATGCTTTGTTCATTCTTCTTCCAGCTTATCGAAATTACCAAAGGTTAATTCATCGTAGTAACTCATTAATTCAAACGTATCGTATGCTTTTTCCATCCATTTTCCCTTTTTATAGATGAAACAAAATGTCATACGATCTGCTGCATTATCGCTTAAATTATTGATTACGAATTCTAACTGGTCCTTTGGTTTAAACGCAATGAGTTTATCAAAGGCATCCTTTTCATTAAGTCTATTGCAAAGTGTTTTGGCATTTTCTTCATAAGTTGGTTGAAAAAAATCCGGGGGCATGATCGGCAGTCCCATAACTAACAAATTCTTTTGTTCGTTAATTCGATACAATAACCAATAGTGCGGTAACTCATCGTAATCCCCATCCACACAGGTGCAAAACTTAATTTTTTCTGAAACTAAGCACATGATTTTCTTTAATATTTATGTTCGGATTTCATTAGGCCAACACAATTTAATTGGACAAATAACCCCAATTTGTATGGGGTATGCAAATTATTGACCTCAGTTGTCAAACTATTTTTTGAGGCAATTTCATATTGACTTGGATTGTCAACGGAAACAAAGAAATTTGATGAAACTAAAAAAAGACTTATGAAAAAATTATTATTTATTGGTACAATGTTACTTGGTATTGCTGCATGTTCAGGATCGGGAAAAGATAGCACAAATGAGGAGATAGAAAATGGTGCCTTGGTTAATCGTGGGAGTGAAAAAGAACCCATATACTACATGACATTAGAAGCAGAAGACGGAGACAAGACTAAAAAAAAGGTTGAATTTCTGATTGACGTATCCATTGTTAAGGAATTAAAATTAAATGAAGAAAAAATTCGAAATATGTGTGATGATGGTATCCGTTATGCTGATTGGAATGTCAAATTCAAACCTACTTATAAGCATTCTGAAATGGCAAGTATTAGCTATGATAAAAAAGAGAATAAAATCAATGCAATTATGAGCGGTACAGCAGAAAATGCATACGGTGTGCCAGATAACATAAATACATTTATTCCATTTGACATCAAAGGGAAAATGATAGAGGATAAGGATGGATTACCTGAAATATATTGATTTTAGAAGCCTAAAGAGATCTTAAGAGTTAAAATTTATTTTTAAGCTCTAAATTTCAGTAATTAAATTAATCATAATAGAGAAACTATACTCAGTGATTGCAATACAATTAAAATGCACCCACTAAATTCTTAACTTGAGTTGTCAAACTATTTTTTGAATTGAGTTCCGTATTGACTTGGATTGTCAAACGAGCACATCTGCGTATCGTTTTATCACAATCAATTGCAAACAAAAAAATGATCCTTTCAGTTAATGGTCTTTGATAAATTTTGTGAAGCAGCATTTCTTTCATACTTTCGCGCGGAAATAACTTTCTGTACTTGAATTCCTCTCGACGCGCAATTCTTCAAGCCACTGCAATTATCGGCTTTCCGATATTAATTTTATTTGCCTATAATTATTCTCCAATTAGTCTTTATGTTGGATCGTATGTATTGAAAAAGATTGATCCCAATGCGCCAATTACTGCTCAAACTGAGCCTAAAAACAACAATCCGATACAACAAACACTCAGTACACAAGAAAAAAATCGAATCATTGAAGAGGTTTTAAATGTGGCTTATCAAATGCCTTCTGACACCAACCAAAGAGCGGCAAAAACTCGTCCGAACATGCCCCTGAGCGCAGAGAAAGAGGAACACATTTCGCAACGAATCCTATTGCTCGGAGATTCAGAAACGGGGGGCTTAATTTACCCCTTGAATGATTATTGTGTAGCC
>JAIXRD010000341.1 GCA_027485365.1 Cryomorphaceae bacterium
ACCTGGCACCCCTTGTGGACCACCTATCATTACGTGATTGTCCACCGTTGTGTCATCTACACATCCGTATTGGTCGGTAATTTGAAGCGTAAGATCAAACGCCCCATTAATTACAAAAGTATTGCTTGGGTCTTCTAAAATAGAATTATTTCCATCACCAAAGCCCCAATTCCATGCGGTTATATTTCCATAAGCTTGAGAAGAATCTTGATATGTACCGAATAAAGGTGGGCACGTATACTCACCATTGGCATTCAAGACAGCCCCACTAAAACTATAGGTAGGAATCGCATGCGGTAATGAAACAGTAACTAACTGGCTTAAGGTATCCTCACACCCATTGGAGTCCATGGCAACAAGTGATAAATTGAATGTACTACTCAATTGACTAAGTGGAAGATTCGGAGGAACAACAGAAACAATGCCTGTATCCTGAGCAGTTCCATACGCCTGATTATTCACATACCATGCATAGGATAAATTACCAACGCCCGTAGATGAATTTAATGTGAGGTTAGTATCTGATGCACAAACCACCGATGGAAACGTGAAATTAGCGGTTGGCTTTGTAATGGTAATTGGCACCGTAGCCGGCGTTGAAGAACATCCAAACACATCATAGACCACCATCGTTGCATAATAGGTACCATTACCATTGAACGTGTGATTTATTGGCTGATTCACAGCGTTCGTGGTGACAGAACTACTATCATCAGAGAAAGTGGTTACAAAATATGATAATGGCATGCCATTTCCAACAGCCATTGAACTGTTTGTGAAGGTAACTGGAAAAGGAGAACAACCCACAGCATTTTGCGCAGAAATAATTGGGAATGGAACGTTCAATACACGCACAGGATGCATAATTTGCGCAGTACATCCAACACTATTTGTTACGGTAAGCGTAATGTTATAAAGACCTTGAGTAGTATAAACATACGCTGGATTCGGTCCTGAAGTAAGCGTTTGTCCATTCCCCATGGCATAAGACCAGTTGGTCAATGGATGAGCATTCCAAGTGGTACTCGCATTAAAAAGGAGCAAACTGTCATTCCTACAAACCGAATCATTCGACATGGTAAACTGAGCGGCGATTTGTGAAATATTTATTGTCTTTGTAATACTATCATGACAACCGGTGGTATAGTTGTGAATTACTTGTTCTACTGTATAAGACCCGTATGTTGCAAAGCTGTGGGCCGTATTTCCATTATTCACGCCATCTAACACCGCGTTTCCGATGTTTGTATTCGGAGTTCCGTCACCCCACTCCCATGTCATGCTCACATTGTCTGGCTGTTCGCCATGAATCGCATTATCGGTAAATGTAATATTCACTGGGAAATTTGCTGGGTTGCACACTAATTGTTGAGAAGGATTAAATTGAGCAATTGGAGCCAGAACATATACCGCAGAATCAATGGTAATTGAATCTTTACATCCTCGGAAATCCACAATTAATTGCACGGAGATATACCCTGTATCTTGCGTAAATTGATGCGTAGGGTCTTCTTGCGTTGAGGTACCATCACCAAAATCCCAAAAATATGTAACTTCATTGGGTTGATGAGGAACTGAAATCACCGTGCCATTCGTGAAGTTTACGTTTTGTTTAACGCATGTTACCAAAGGACTAACCGTAAAATCCACCAAATCAATGTCGCCAACGGTCACGTAATCATTCATGAACATGGTGTCAATGCAGCCAGACTGAGAAGTTACTACCAACGTAACGTCGTACAATCCCAAATTATATGTTTGATTCGGTGGATTTTGTCCGTTGAATGTTTGCCCATTGCCAAAATTCCACTGCCAACTTACGATTGGGTTTGCAGGATTAGGACTTGAAGATGTATCAGTGAATTGTACGGTATGTGGTGTGCAACCTCCAGGTTCGTCCGCAAAAAAACCAGCCTCAATATTAACGATGTTGATGTAATTATTTTGAGTAGTACTCCCAGAACATCCTGCTGGGGTGTTTACGGAAAGGGTTACATTGTACTGTCCACTTGAATTATATACTTGCGGGGGTGGCGTGGTACCTGTATAGGTTTGACCATTGCCAAAATTCCATGTATAATTTCCAGCTATACCGGTGGTGTTTGTAAATGTTACCGTAGATGGGGCACAATTAGTCAGAGGATTTGCGGTAAAAGAAGGTGTAATACTGTTTTGAATCGTAATTTGTTGTGTGACATTATCAGTACATCCTGAACCAGTATTTTGAGAAGTTAATGTTACCGTATAGGTCCCTGCGGTATTAAAGGTAAATGAGGGGTTTTGCTGCACGCTATTACCCTGGCCTCCAAAATTCCAGCTCCAAGCGTTTGCACCGGCAGTAGAGTTGTCTTGAAAAGATATTGCGGTTCCAACACATCCTGCAGCTGGTGCAGTAATGCCGGCTTGGAAGTTACTCACAACAATAGAATCCGTATAACTGGCGGCACAACCCGTCGTGGTATTTGTAACGGTAAGTTGCACCCCAAAATTCCCTGCAGCGTTGTAGGTAACATTGGCAGGATTTTGAATGTTGGAGTTTTGACCATTTCCAAAATTCCATGCATATGAAAAATTAGCACCGCTTGAAGATGTATTTGTGAATCCCACGGTTAAGGGAACCGTACAACCAATACCGGTTACATTAAACCCAACAGATGGCGCTGGCAATACCGTAATGTAATTTGCTTTTATTTCTGAATCAACGGCCCCATTAGTATTTGTAACGACGAGCGTAACGGTAAAAGTTCCTGCAGTTGTATACACGTGAGCGGGGTTCTGTGTAGTCACGGTAACACCGTCACCAAAATTCCAAGAGTATTGGTTAATCGCAGGACCACCATTGGCCGTGGAGGTGGAGGTGAAGTTCACCGGAACACCGGCACAAACACTGAGCGGTGAAGCAGTAAAATTTGCCGTAGGCGCTTGCCCCATTGCGGTAAAAAAACTGCCAATAAATGCGATAAGTAATATATTAATTTTCATAGGCCCTTCAAGGACACCAAAAATACGTAAATAGTTGCTTAAAAGTACATTATTTTTTCATGAAGGGAAACCATGAAATGTGCTCATCTGTATTCACATTTCTGCGCTCGCAGACTGATAAAAATTGATCCTCTAAAATGGCGGTAATTCCAAAATATTTGGCACTCGGATGAGCAAAATACCATCCAGAGACCGAAGAAGCGGGATGCATAGCCAAGGATTCAGTTAAGGAAACACCAATTCGCTCGGTCGCATTCAACACGTTGAAGATACCAAGCTTTTCATAATGATCTGGACATGCAGGATATCCCGGCGCAGGTCTTATTCCTTTGTATTTTTCAGCAATTAATTCTTCATTTTTTAAGGGTGTTTTGTCGTAACCCCAGTGCGTAAGCCGCACACGTTCATGCAACCATTCGGCCAAGGCTTCGGCCAGTCGATCCGCAACCGCTTTAATCATAATGCTGGTATAATCATCATGAGCTGCTTCGAATTGTTTACAGATGTCGGTTACATCACCTGAAGTAACAGCAAAGCACCCGATGTAATCTGCTATCCCACTTTCCTTGGGCGCAATATAATCCGACAAACACAGATTAAATTGCCCTGAAGTTTTTTCTATTTGTTGGCGCAAGCCAATGGAACGATGTAATACCTGATGCGTTGTTTCATCATAAATTTCAATGTCATCGCCTACTGCATTCGCACTAAAAATCCCATAAACATAAGCAGGGTGAAACCATTCGTTTTTAATACCATCTGATAAGCACGCTTTTGCGTCTTCAAGAAGTTTTGTTGCCTCCAGTCCAACCACTGAGTCCGTTAGGATTTCAGGATATTTTCCATGTAAATCCCAACTTCTGAAGAAGGGGGACCAATCTATGTATGGAATTAAGGTTTCCACATCAATTTTACCATCAAAAACTCCGAGCTGTGTTGGTTTCACAATAGTATCTTTAGAAAAATCGAGTGTCAACTTATTTTTTCTAGCCATTTCAATAGGAACCATTCGTTTTGTTGCATTATGCAGTTCATGGTGTGTCCGAATGCGTTCATATTCTTCCAAGACGGTATCATGATAGGCCTCGGAATCGCCTCCTAACATTTTTTCGGCGACGGTGACAGCTCTGGAAGCATCGGGAACATAAATTACAGGGCCTTCATAATTCGGCGTAATTTTTACCGCGGTATGCACTTTTGAGGTCGTTGCGCCCCCAATGAGTAAAGGAATTTTTAAATTTCGCTGCTGCATTTCTGTTGCCACCTTCACCATTTCTTCGAGGGATGGTGTAATTAAGCCACTTAATCCAATGATATCTACACCTTCTTCAATCGCCCGATTAACTATTTTATTACCAGGGACCATAACCCCCATATCTATAATTTCATAGTTATTACAAGCTAGAACCACCCCAACAATATTTTTACCAATGTCGTGTACATCTCCTTTTACGGTAGCCATTAAAATCTTCCCCGCTTTTTGAATTTCGCCATTCTTATCTGCCTCAATATAGGGTTGAAGAAATGAAACCGCTTTTTTCATTACACGTGCAGATTTAACCACTTGGGGTAAGAACATTTTTCCCTCACCAAAGAGGTCACCAACCACATTCATTCCCGCCATTAATGGACCTTCAATAATTTGTAGCGGCTTCGGATAAAGCGGTAAACATAGGGCTACATCATCCTCAATAAACTTATCAATTCCTTTTACTAAGGCATGTTCGATACGTTTTTCTACTCCCCATGCTCTCCAAGCCTCATCAACCACTACTTCTTTTTTGCCCTGCTTAACCGTTTCGGCGAAATTAAGTAAGCGTTCGGTAGCATCTTCACGGCGATTAAAGAGTACGTCTTCAATGTGTTCTAACAATAAGGGGTCGATATCGGAATAGACGGCAAGCATGGTTGGATTAACAATCCCCATATTCATACCATGTTGTATCGCATGATAAAGAAAGGCTGCGTGCATTGCCTCTCGTACCGCATTATTTCCACGAAAAGAAAACGATACATTCGAAACGCCACCACTAACATGGCAACCTGGTAAGTTTTGTGTAATCCATTCGGTAGCCCTAAAAAAATCAAGCGCGTTGAGTGCATGTTCTTCCATTCCCGTGGCTACTGGGAAAATGTTGGGGTCGAAAATTATATCGTTCGGATGAACATTGGCTTCATTGACCAATAACTCATAGGATCTGGCACAAATCTCAATTCTTCGTTCGTAGGAATCTGCTTGTCCGTGTTCATCAAATGCCATCACCACCATGGCTGCTCCCATGGATTGGATGAACTTGGCTTGTTGAACAAATACCTCCTCCCCTTCTTTAAGCGATATGGAATTAACTACTCCTTTACCTTGAAGGCACTTAAGGCCAGCCACAATAATTTCCCATTTCGAGCTATCAATCATGATAGGAATTCTAGCAATTTCAGGTTCTGATGCAATGAGATTAAGGAAATTCACCATAGCATATTTACCGTCAATCATGGCTTCATCCATGTTAACATCTAAAATCTGTGCACCGCCCTCCACTTGTTCCCGAGCAACCGCCAATGCTTCTTCATAGCGATCCTCTTGAATCAACCGTAAAAATGCCTTTGAACCCGTAACATTAGTTCGTTCTCCAACATTAACAAAATTACTTTGCTTTGTAGCGATTAAGGGCTCTAATCCTGAAAGCCTAAGAATTCGTTCCATCTGTTATTTTTCGTGGTGAATAGTGTGCAGCAAGTTCAGCAATTTTTGCAATGTGTTCAGGCGTCGTTCCACAACATCCGCCAATGATGTTTACCAAGCCTTTCTTGAAGAAAGAATCCACTTTCAATGCCATGATTTCGGCAGTTTCGTCATATTGACCAAAAGCATTTGGAAGTCCGGCATTCGGGTGAGCGCTTACTGCAAAGGGGCTTTTATCGCTCAACACCGCTAAATACGGTCCCATAACTTCAGAACCGAGGGCACAATGCAAGCCTATAGAAAGTAATTTCACATGTTGCAGT
>JAIXRD010000057.1 GCA_027485365.1 Cryomorphaceae bacterium
ACCTGCACCGCAGCAAAGCCCATTGGTTTTACAACGCTTCATTTCCACCAGTTCACCATCTAACTTCTCAATAAGTTCACGCGGCGCTTCGTAAACATCATTTGCTCTACCTAAATAACACGGATCATGAAACGTGATTTTCTTTCCTTTAAATGTTCCTCCGTCATTCAAAGACAATTTGCCTGTATTGATCAAATCTTGAATTAACTGGGTATGATGAAGTACCTCATAGGTTCCTCCTAATTCTGGATACTCATTCTTCAGCGTGTTAAAGCAATGAGGGCAACCTGTAACAATTCGTTTTATTTCATAGCCATTAAGCACTTGAATGTTCATTTGGGCTTGCATCTGAAAAGTAAATTCATTTCCAGCGCGACGTGCAGGATCTCCGGTGCAAGATTCTTCTGTGCCTAGCACGGCAAATTTCACCTTACAATGCGACAATATTTTAGCAATTGCTTTGGTGATTTTCTTGGCACGGTCATCAAAACTTCCGGCGCAACCTACCCAAAACAACACATCGGGAGTTTCTCCCGCGGCCATTAATTCGGCCATTGTTGGAACTTTCAAATTCATCCTATTAATTTTCTTCGGTCCATTTCATTCGATCAGCAGGAGAAAACTGCCATGGCGCACCATTATTCTCTATATTCGTTAACATTCCTGTTAATTCCGTTGGAACTTTTGACTCTTCCATTACCAAGAATCTTCGCAGATCAACAATAATAGATAGTGGGTCTATGTTAACTGGGCATTCTTGAACACAAGCGTTGCAGCTCGTACAAGCCCATAACTCTTCGGGTGTAATGTAATCCCCAAGTAAGGACTTACCATCATTCAAATCAAAATTATTTGACCCAATTTCTGACAAGCGATCACGCGTATCCATCATGATTTTTCGAGGAGAAAGCAATTTTCCAGTTTGATTCGCTGGACAAACGGATGTACAACGTCCGCACTCGGTACAAGAATAAGCATCCAACAATTGCTTCCAAGAAAGGTCTTGCACATCCTTTGCTCCAAAGCGTTGAGGAGCCTCTGTGGCAGGTGCTGCTGCATATGGGTCAGCCGATGGATCAAGCATTAACTTTACTTCCGCTTCTACGGACTCCATATTATTGAATTTTCCTTTGGCGTTGAGGTTGGAAAAGTAGGTATTTGGAAACGCGAAGAGAATGTGTAAATGTTTCGAATAAGGCAGGTAGTTTAAAAACACAAAAACCATAATGAGGTGCCCCCACCAACCAATAGAAGAAATTACATGAAGTATATCTTCGTTATTGATTCGTCCAAAAAACAAGGGTCCGAGGTATTGACTTACTGCGAATCCATACCCCACATTAGAACGCCATATTTTGTCTGCTTCATCGGCGCCATTCATCATGAAAATAAAAATGATCAGTAGCAACTCGAATAACAGAATCAGGTTGGCATCATTCCTTGCCCATCCGTTCAAGTCCGAAGAGGAGAACCGAGGAATCTTGATTAAGTTTCTTCGCGCAAAGAAAATCAAGGTAGCAATAAAGGTAAGT
Source organism: Cryomorphaceae bacterium (assembly GCA_027485365.1). Lineage (GTDB taxonomy): Bacteria > Bacteroidota > Bacteroidia > Flavobacteriales_D > Crocinitomicaceae > UBA952. The sequence continues at coordinate 1,533 of JAIXRD010000057.1, forward strand.
ACGGAAAGTACTTCAATTGAACTGATTACGAAGGTGTAAAACGCACCTAAGCCTGCATGGTAAAAGAAACGATGAGACCCAGAGAACCCATCAATGAATACTTCAATAAGTTCAATTTGGGTAATTATAAAAGCCACGTAAAAAATAAAATGTAAAATTGCCGGGATTGGTCGATTAAACATTTTTTTCTGGCCAAAGGCAACAAGCAACATGGTTTTAATTCGCTCTCCAACTCGATCGGTTCGGTTGGTTGGACGACCCAACTTGATTTGTTTAATGATAGACCTCATCTTCCATGAGAAAAGACCAATAGAAACGAGCGCTAAAACAATAAATATTAGATGAGATAACATAGGGCTAATCAGGAATTGTATCTAACCACTTTTTTAATTTTCCTTCTTGTTTTCCGGTAAGCTGTAAGCCTTTAGATTTACCCCCAATCACTGATAAATGGACATATCGCTCAGGATGTGCTTGCAAGTCATCTACAAGTTCTTGAAGTTCATTATTCGTTTCAACCAGTTCATTATAAAGCTTTTCGTCATGAATTAGTTTACCTAAGGTACCGCTCCCTTTGTTCACATCCTCCAACATGAAGTTGAATTTTTTTAAGGTGGTTTGTGCTTCTAAGATTGTTCCTTTAAAATCGGCGGTTACTAAATCATCCGATATCTTTTTAGTATTTCCAATAATGGCTGATACCTCATCACTGCTCTTTTTAAGGTTCGACGTGATACTTTCTACATGGTCCATAATTTTAGAAAACTGTGCTTTTTCTTGCCCAACAAATCCTTGGATTTCTGAAGACAAATCACCAATCTTCTTGATGGTAATCCGAAGTTCTTTGATACTTGCAGTAATATCATTCGACCCATTTTCATCGAACACTCCTGAAAGCGAATTCACCATGCCATCAATATGGAGAATTAGGGATTGAAGTTTTTGTGAAATTGGATCAGCATATTGTTTTACTTGTGAGAACATGTCGGCAGACATCTTTCCCGGTATTTCATCACCTGGCCGATAATATCCCGATTTTAAATGGTCGGGGTAGTTAACAATTAATCCTTTGGTGAGCAAGTCCAAAGAACCTAATTCGATTATGGTACCTTTTGGTAAATCGATGCCTGATTCGCTTACGCTAAATTTTATTTTCACCCGGCGTTTCTCTGGATTGGTTGGCACGTTTTGAATGTCTAGTATTTTTCCAATGATTACACCATTCAGCGTAACATTACCAGACACCATGACTTGCCCTGAATTTGGGAAGTAAGCGTAAAAGGTGTCATCTCCCCCGAGTAAGCTATATCCTTTTAAAAAATTAATTCCAACTACCAATAATACGATAGCACTAACTGCTATGAATCCCGCTTTTATTTCCTTTGAAAGTTTCAAAATCTATTTTTCTGCTAATTTAATTGCTTTTTCGATACTGATGCGCTCTCCATTCGAGAAAGCGATAACAAAAGCACTAGAAAACCCTTTTTCTTGCATGGCAACTTTATGTTTTTTAGCACCCTCTAAATCTTTAACAAAGATCCCCGTGTAGTACTTATATAAATTATCCTGCGAATACTCTTTTACTGGAACTCCTTTAAATTTCTCGGCATCAAGGGTTAATTTTTCGGCTGAAGAAACAATTTGAACACTAAAAAACACCTCTGACGAAGGCATTTCTATTGCAGTTGCTGTATCCACTGCGGGATCAGTTGTGGGTTGAGTATCAATTTTAACTGGCTCAACCACATGATCTTCAGATAAGGTTTTTCCTTCGTAATCATTTTTATACTTTACAAAAGCTTTGAGCATGGCATTCGCCATTTTTTCTTGTCCATCAAGTTTACCTATAAATCCTTCTTCATTCGGATTGGTTAAAAAGCCTGTTTCGATTAACACACTGGGCATTGCTGTTTTGTATAGCACTAAAAATCCTGCTTGTTTTACGCCTCGATCATACCGTCCAATGGTTTTAAACTCTGACTGTAGAAAACCTGCGAACTTAATGGCATTATTCAGATTAACATTCTGCTGCAATTGAATCGCTATCATGGCGTCGGGAGTCAAATCAAAAGACTTATACTTAGCTCCTTTATCTTCTTCTAAGGAAATAATTGAATTCTCACGCTCCATAACTTTTTGCTGAGATTCGGTGCGATGTAAGCCAAGTACATAGGTTTCTGTTCCATAGGCAACCGTAGATCCTGCATTGGCATGAATGCAAATAAATAAATCTGCGTCGGCACGGTTGGCGATGTTAGCACGTTCAATAAGTTCCACAAAGACGTCGGTTTCACGGGTATATTTAACGGTAATCAAAGGGTACTTTTCTTTAATTAGTTTGCCTAATTTGAGTGCCATCGATAAGCAAACATCCTTTTCATGTGCATACCCTCCATGACAGCCGGGATCTTTACCCCCATGTCCAGCGTCGATTACCACCGTTTTCAATTTTGGGGATTCAACTCCTTTTTGTGCAAAAGGTATTGTAACAAAAAGGTTGAACACGATAAATGCGCCAATAACGTTCCTAAGAATCAGCACTTTTTTTGGTAATTTTGCAATACGTTCCATGATAGAATTCAAATTTAAGTTCAAGATTCAAGCGAAAGTTATGCCACCCCGGCTATTTTTCTTCGTTGGAATGTTAATAATGTGTTTTTCTCTAAACGCACAAGGACCTATTTCGGATACAATTTACCTAGATGACCAGCAAATTGATGAGATAATAAAGTATGGTGCGCGTGATTCATCATACTACGACGTTACTTCAAAAAAAGCGTATCTGTTCGGTGGAGCCTATGTTGAAACGCTTACGAGTAAACTTACTGCTGGAGCAATAATTTTAGATTTCGAGGGTCATGAAGTGGAGGCTAGCTATATTATGAATTCAGACAGTATAGCCGTTGAATTCCCAGTGTTTGTAGAGTCCGGTGAAACGATGACTTGCAAGCGGATGCGAATGAATACAGAAACTCAAAAAGTATATATTGAAGTCCTTCAAATAAAACAAGATGAGTTGTTTTTCACAATGGGTGAAGCAAAACGCTATCCATCGGATCAAATACACTTAAAGAAAGGGGTGCTTACCACCTGTGATCAAGTGGAGCCGCATTACCATTTTTTATTGAGTAAAGGGGTTGTTGTTCCTGAAAAACGCATCGTTGCCGGACCTATGAATCTTTGGATTAGTGGAATACCAACACCCATTGGGTTGCCCTTTGCGTTTATTCCACAGCAAAAAGAACGCACCATAGGATTATTGTTCCCTGAATTTGTTCCTGCATCACCGTATGGCTTCGGCATACAAAATTTAGGATATTTCATTCCCATAAATGAATCCATACAAACAAGTTTTTACGGCAATTTATACAGTCGTGGAAGTTGGGGACTTCGAAATGAATTGGATTACGCAAAACGCTATGGATATAACGGGCGTGTTGGGATTGGATTTCAACAGTTTAACAATGGATTTCCAACGTATTCAAAGAATAATAAATTTACGGTTACTTGGTCTCACAACAAGCAACAAAAATCAAATCCTTTCTGGAATTTTAACGCCAATGTGAATTTTATTTCAGACAACACTGCGAAAAATAACCCAGACCCAATTAATCCAGACTATTTTACAAATTCCTTCAATTCCGATATCAATCTAACCCGGCTATTTCCGGGAAAACCGGTCACCATGGGGGCGAAAATTTCGATGCGACAAAATTCACTAGCTCAAAACATGGCCTTAGTTTCGCCTATTCTCAATGTAAATGTTACGCGGATTTTCCCATTTAAACTGCTTATTCCATTACCTAAAACAGAAATAGCCAGGGCGATCCAACGTATTGGATTAACGTATAATTTGGAGACACAAAACAAGGGCACATTTGGGGATTCATTAATTAGCCCACTAAATTTTACAGGGATTGGCCAATCGTTCTTTAACGGGATTAATCAAGGTGTTGGAGTTCAAACCACGCTTGGATTATTTCAAAATGCAGTAAAAATTACCCCAACATTGAACTATGGAAACAAAATAAATTTTCAGCAAATTGAAAAGAGTTATGATATCACAAGCAACAACACGGTCATTGATACCCTTAGAAAGGGAGCCATGGCTAACGAATTGAATTTTAGCGCTAATGCCACCACCGTAATATACAGTTATTACCGATTTATTGGTAAAAACAGGCCAATACTTAGGCATTTAATGACACCTTCTATTGGATATCGATATGTTCCCAAGCTGAATCAATTAATTAGTGCGAATGTTGGGGCAAATCAAAGTACAATTACATACTCACCTTTCGAACGAAGTATCTATGCCGTAGGGAATACGCAAGCCGCTTCGTTTTTGACCTTTGGAGTCAATAACAGCTTAGAATTGAAAAAAAAATCAGAGAAAGATACGCTTACGGGGTTCCGAAAAACGCGCATTATTGATCAATTCTCTATTAACGGCAATATGGATTTCCTGAAAGACTCCATGAACCTCTCGGATTTATCGATGAACTTGCGAATTAGCCCCTTCAAATGGATGAATTTTGTTGCAAACGGAAGTTATAGTTTGTATGGGTGGAATGACAGTACGGGGACAGCTATTGGAACATATGCATGGAATACAAACCAAGGGTTGGGTCGATTCTTATCCGTTGGGCTTAATACTACATTTACGATTACCTCCAAAAAAAGCAATGCAATTATTGAGCAAAAGAAAGAGGAAATTCAACAACAATGGAATGCCGACTATACCTATTTTGCATTGCACCCAGAACAAGCCATTTACTTTGATATACCTTGGAAGATTAATGTGGCTCATGTGTATAGTATCGTTGCCAACACGAATAAAACACTTAGCAATCCTGATCCATGGACTAGCATTCAAACGCTTGCATTGAGTGGAGACCTTACGTTTACCAAACGCTGGAATTTATCTGGGAATGTAAACTTTGATGCGAGAACTCAGAAAATCACAAACATGAATTTGGCCCTTAATCGAAATATGCACTGTTGGGCTTTAAGTTTTTTTTGGACGCCAATTGGTGGCAACAAGAGCTTTTTGTTGAGTATCCGGAATACTTCATCGCTGTTTAGGGATGCGAAAATCGAGCTAAGAAAGCCTCCAGCCTTCTTTTAAATTATTCGCCGTTGTTGTAAAGTAAAATCTTTGGCCCTACCACCATTCTAATGGTTGTTACCCTGCGGTTCGGATTGTTTTTTTGTTTGTCATCGGTAATGGAGGGAGGTAATACCTCACCTTTTCCTTCATAAGAAATCTTGAAAGATAATTTCCATTTAACGTCCAATGCCTTGAGTTGCTTTTCAAATTCTGCAGCCACAGCCTTAGCTCTTGCTTCAGAAAGTTCCAGATTACGTTCCGTTCTGGTTTTTTCATCACCCGAACCTTGTTTATCAGAATAACCAGAAATAATTAAGATTGTTGAATAATCTTCGTCCGCAAAAATCTGTTCATTGTGATGGTCAAGATAATTACCCCAATCTTTAATATCCGCTTTTATGCTATCTAACATGGAAGTAATCAAGCGTTTACCCTCAGCGCTAATCAATGAGCTTCCAGTATCAAAACTAATGTCTGCTGAAATGTTCTTGATCTCTTTATTTGCTGAAATCAACTCACCAAGCGGTACTACATATTTGTATAATAAGTCATTCAATTCTTTAGCTAAACTTAGAGATTTCTCATGTCCTTCTGGCGTGTAGGGGTCGGTTTCATTAAGCGATTTGATGATTTCTTCGGTTCTTGCCATTAGGCGGTTGAGTTGGGCATCAATCTCCTTAATTCGTTCGGTGGAATCAATGGAATAGAACATTTTTTGCTGCTCCTTTAACATCTGCAATGCTTGCTCCGATTTTTCTATTTCCGCCGCCAAACTCTTTTCACGTTCCGCTTGCTTTTTATTAAAGGCATTCACTTCGGTCTCTCCTTGCTGTCCATGAAAAACTGTTGTTTTATATTTTGGTTTAACAAGAACCCCACTGTCTTTGCACGAAAAAAGTACTAAAAGTAATAAAGAGAAAAGTAGTAGATTTTTTGATTTCATTGTTGGCTATTTTAAACTAATATACAATTATTGTGGGACTTCATGGTGTGCCTTTCCATATACATAGGTAAACTTTGCTCCAAAAAAGATAACCTGTGCCGAATAAAACACCCATGCCATAAGAATAAACATAGAGCCTACAACATCCCCCCTACCTAAGAAAAAATAATGTTGGAGGTAGTATTTAATAATCAATTGGCTAATAAATAACAGAAGGGAGGTAAGCAAGCCCCCCTTGAGCGCAAGTTTCCATGAAATAAACCCATCATGGACAAACTTAAAAATGAATGCAATGAGTACTAAATTCATCAAGATAGAAAACAAGTGATGAAAAATAATGAACCCAATATGAACATCTCCCAAGGTAGAAGAAAGCCAATTTTCAACTAAACTGAAGGCGAAAATTTGAATAAAGTAAGACGTAATGATCAACAAAGCAAACAAGGCTAAGTAGGCTAAGGATAAAAATCGAAATTTAAGAATATCCATAACCAAGTTCAGTTTTTCTCTTTTTTTCTTTTGAATATTGAAGAAATCATTAATGCTGTATTTTAATGATACCATAAAGGCTGAACAGGAATACAGCAAGGCTAGAATCATGACAATATTTAAGGAAATAGACTTCGCTTGATTGTTTAAGTTTTTAAGATAGCCGGTAAACATTGAAATATCCTGAATGCCAATGTTCTTCTCGAAAATCGATGTAATTGCATTGATACAAATGTCTTCACCGAAAATTTTCCCAAAGCTTATCAAGGTTAAATAAAGTAATGGAATCAATGCGAACAAGGTATAATAAGCCAAGGCCGCACCATGAAAAAACGCTCCTTCTTCAAAGAATTCTGTAATGGCACTTCTAAGCACTTGAATGAGCTTAATATTAGAATTTCTTGTCATAATGTGGTATAATATTCAAATGATCTGGTAACTCGGTTAAGCTATGGAGAATAACCAACTCATTATTTGTTGTATAAAAATAATGGATATAAACGGTACCATTAAAAAAGCAGCGGCTTAGGGTTAAAGGCACTCCATTGGATTGAATAGCGTAAGACCCTGGACGAAATCTTATTTTTTCGTCATTCCAAGTTATTGTATTCACTTCGCCGAACCAACGAGCCTCACGAAGGTTTTTTAAATTCCAATATCGTTCCATGGGATTAAAAAATCGTGACAACTTGCCTTTGGCTAAAAAGGCCATATGATTACATATTCCCAACATATCTTGAGCATCGTGTGAAACCAAAATAATACATAAGCGCTCTTTTTCTTTTAAAGCGATTAATAAATTAATTAAGCGTGCTTTCAATACCGAGTCAAGATGCGAGAAAGGTTCATCTAAAAGCAGCCAACTTGGTTTTTTAGCAATAGCTCTAGCCAAGGCTAAGCGTTGTTGTTCACCCCCGGACAAGTCCTTTGCGATGGCATGAGCAACGTCATCAAGCTCCAATAATTTAATAAGCTGTCGCACGCGTTGTTCTCTTTGCACTGGTTCCCAATTCAAAATTACTTCACGAATATTTTCTGTACAGGTATGATACAAATCGAGCTTATAGTCCTGAGCAACTAAGGACATCTCTGGATGCCCAGGAATTAAGCGTTGGGATGCACGTGGTAATTTGCTATCGTTTAACAATACATCCCCCGTTGAAGCATCCTTAATTCCTGCTATTATTTTTAATAAGGTAGATTTTCCAGCACCACTTTTACCTGCTATGCCATACACTTCATTAGGTTGAAAAACGGTGTTTATTTGATCAAGGATCAAACGATCTGAATCCAGCTTAAATGATAGGTTTTTAATCCTTAACATTCACCATGAGTTGTTTAGGAAAATCATGATTCGCGATATATATCCCCGTAATTGGATTCGCAAAAGGCTCGTTATCTTTCAATTCGATGAGCACATGGACTCCCCAAGGAAATTCCTCTCGATTTACTGATTGAATCAGTTGATTAGAAATGGCGAATTGCACCTGACTCTCATCTGTTCGTTTTAAGGACACCAAATAAACTCGAGGAACTTCATAGGCAAATTCACCTTGCGTTGGGTGCTCTCCTTTAAGCACATACACGGCATCTTCGTTAATTTCCATTGAGGCTACATCTTGTACCTCTAATTCATCTTCCCAATGATACTTATGATTATCCGGTGTCTCTGCACCTTGGTGCTTAGCGATTGCTAATTCATGGGAAAACAAGTCATTTAGGTGAGCACATGTAAGACGAAAAATTGACATTCTATGGGTATTAATGAAGTACGAAATTATTAAATTCCATTCATCCACCATTCTTTTCTGATGATGAACAATGAAATGTGAAGAATAATCTAATTTATTCATGTGTTTAAATCAATGAAACCATTAAATTCGGATTATGAAACACGCCATAATATGTATAACAAGTTTGATGTTGACCCTATTTGCTAATGGTCAAACCAAATTAACTACAACTGAAAAAGCATCCTATAATCGCTTTCTTAATAAAGGGATTGAAACCTATAATGCAGGAAGATTGAATGAAGCATTAGAATCGTTTAAACGTGCAGAGGCACTTTACCCTGATGCTTGGAAACTGAATTACTGGATGGCTGCCTGCCATTATGAATTAAATAGCTACTACACCGCAGAGAATTATATCCTTAATGCTGTCCGAAACATGCCTGAAAATGAAGAGGGCGACGCCGCATTTTATGAACTTAATGGAAAAATAAATCACAGGTTAGATAAGGTGGACAACGCTATAACTGCATTTAAAAAATGCGCCATACTCATGGGAACCAAAATGGCGAAATCCTATGGGATTTCAATGTACATCGAACAATGTGAACTTATGATTCAAGCTAAAAAGCAAGGATACACGTCACTAAGGAAGCCCCTATCCATTCAATTGAACTCTCTTGAAGATGAATATGCTCCCATATTAATCAATGGTGAGACCTTGTTCTTTACCGCAAGAAGGCCAGAAACCACCGGTGAAACAGCTGACCCAGATGATTCTAAGTATTTTGAGGATGTTTACAAAGCGCAATGGAATCCAATTACAGCAGATTTTGAGATCGATTATGAATTCTTCAAAAACATTAACACTGCTGGATTCGATGCGTTAAGTTATATCAATTCCAATGGCACCTATGCCCTACTTACTGTTAACACCTCTATGACTGAAAAAACAACTAAAGGCTCGGATTTATTTGAGATTTCGAGTGAAACTCCTTACGTATGGGAGGCTCCAACGATTATAAAAAAGAAAGGATTAAACACTGATTTTTTTGAAGGAAGTGCAACCAGTACAGAGGGTGCTGAAACGGGTGATTTCATGCTTTTTGTTTCTGATCGGAACTCAGACGTTTCTGGCCTAGATTTATTTATGTGCACTCGAAATGAAACTACCTACGGTGAGGTTACCGTGCTCCCAAAACAAATTAATAGCCTTGGCAACGAAACAACACCAATGCTAAGTGCAGATGGCAAATTCCTATTTTTTAGCAGCGATGAACTACCGGGTTATGGAGGATATGATATTTTTTACAGCGTCAATGAAAATGGTGTTTGGTCTACTCCGATTAATCTTGGTCCTGAAGTGAACTCCGTAAATCACGACACGCACTTTAACTACAATGCCTCTACTAAAAAAGCAGTATTCGCATCTATGGCAGAGAAGGAAGGATATTTCTCATTCGATTTATATACTGTGGATTTAGCTGAAAAGGAATTTCCTTTTACGAAGTAACCCTAGTTTACTCGTACTTTCTTCCGATTGATGTTATCTAGATTGTATCTTACAAAGGTTTCAAATCCTCCTTTGAAATTTGACACAAGCGATAACCTAGACACGTTAATGTCATAAGCAAATCCTGCGGAGAAGGGTCCGTAAAAAATAGATGATCTAACAACGATAGCATCTTTCAATCGACTAAAAATACCCAAACTGAACGCGATTTCTTTAATGTTATCGGTTTCCCAGGATGCTTTGCGAATGATTTGCTTGTAACTTACCCCGTAAAGTAATTCATTTGACTTTCGCTGGCGTTGGTAATAAATTGCAGGCTGCAAAATACCGTTTGTAGCGGTAATTCCAATGTTAGCGTTAACAAACCCCGCGTAGCGAATCGGAAGGGTTTGAATGCTTGAATTATAAAAAGAATACCTTGGGTTATTTACGTGATAAGCAGCAAATCCAACATTAAATCCTTTATCGGCCTCATTTGTAATTTTACCAATGTCTGTTTGAAAAGAATAAACACCTCCAACACCTAGATCGAAATACGAGAAGTTTTGCTCATAAAACGGCTCTCCATTAGGGAGCGTTGGATTAAATGCGGTGCCATCATATTGAGAGCCCCACTGACCTGATGCAGGATTTGTTACGCATTGGCCAAAGGTAGAATTTAATCCTAAAGCCACTCTACTGAATCGACTCACCTTTAAACTATATGAAAAGTTAAACCCAATATTACTCTGAGTAAAATATCCATCTCCCATGCGATCATTGAAGAACACTAAACCTGCTCCAAGAACCCCATTTGAATTTTTAAGTGCGGCCGTTAAGCGCCCGTCGATGGATGCGAAAAACGTGCTAAAGGGAGACGCAAAACTCCCGTATTGACCACGATACATAGCAATTCCTTGAAAAGAGGCATTAGCTCCGGCCAAGGCGGGATTTAAGGTAAGTGGAGAAACATCAGGTTGTGAAAAATGGACATCTTGCGCATGAACAACAGAAAACTGAAGTACACAACCTAACAACAGGCCAATGAAATAAATTATTCGTACACGCATTATCTTACCAATGTTAAACTTCCTGATTTATGAAGCATTGTATCGTCATACAATTGAATATTCAAATCAAACACATAATTCCCTTCTTGAGCTGGTCTTCCTTTATAAAAGCCATCCCATTCCTTATTGATATTCGTAGATTCAAAAACCTTTTGACCCCAGCGGTCATAAATGACAAAACCAAAGTCTTTCACACATACATTTTTACCAAATACCTTGAGGGTATTGTTTTCAGATGGACCGGTTCCATTTGGACTAAAAATAGTTGGTACAAAGAACTCTCCGCAAAGTAATTTAACAGTAACAACAAGCGAATCTTCACCCTGGCATCCATTGTTATCTGTTGCTTGTAAATAGTAAACGATGCTCGAATCTGGAGCTACCGATGGATTCGCACAATTATCGCAAGAAAGCCCGTCTGAAGGAGTCCAAGCATACACAGTACCTCCATAGGCATTCGCGATAAACGAAGTGGCTGGATTAATTACTGTATCGCCAGGAACAATAGAAACAGGCAGGGTATTAATGATACCTATCGTACCAGATGCATTGATTTGACATCCATTCGCATCGGACGCAATTACAGAATAGTTCCCTATGTCAAGCCCCGAAATGCTGTCTGTGGTATTTCCATTTGTCCATAGATAAATGTAAGCACCTGTTCCTCCAGACACCGTAACATCCATTGTTCCAAGTAAGCCTGTTGCACAATTCACCGGGGTTGAATCCGCACTTATTGATAAGGCTGTCGGTTCAGTAATGGTGATTCCTTGAACAACCACACAATTGGCTGCATCAACTACAACAATATTGTAGTTTCCTGGTGCTAATCCAGTTACAGTATCATTGGATACAGCAATCGGTGACCAAGAAAACACAAAAGGTGGAGTTCCCAGCGAATCCACTTGCACCGCTGCAGAGCCGTTTGCTGCTCCGAAACAGGTTACATTGTTCACGTAATCGATACTTATAGCAGGTGGCTGTGGCGTGGGATTAATTACAAAAGCGCTTGGATTGGAAGCCGTACATCCTGAACTTACGGAAGTAACTGTTAGCGTATAATTACCCCCAACTAAACTCATAAAGTTCGGACTTGATTGTGTTGGCCCATTGTTTAAAGCATATGTGAACCCGGCGCCAAGTGGGGATGAAACGGTAAGCATTCCTGTAGGCAATGGGCAGGTAGGTTGCGTTGTTGAAGCAGCAGGAACCGTTGGAATAGCTAAGGCTGTATTAATGGAAGCAATGCCACTAACTGCTGAGGTACAACTCGCTGCGTTCACCACTACAAAGGTGTAATTGGTAGAAGGACTCAATCCCACAACGGAGGTTGTAGTTCCTGTTCCCGTTTGGGTTGTTCCACCTGGGCTAATTTGTAAGGTCCATGTACCTGACATTGGAAGGCCGCTCAAAAAAGCAATTCCTTGAGCCGAAAGACAGGTTGGATGATCCACTGAATCTATAATTGGAGCAGTTGGCGGGATCGGATTGTTTACAAATACCGTATTTGAATTTGCAGAAACACACCCATTATTAAGGCTGGTAACTGTAAACGAATATGAATTAACTGGCAATCCTGTGAAAGAGGTTGAAACGCCAACACCTGATTGAACGAAGGTTGTTGCCGGAGAATTCCCATAAGCAGTTATTGTCCAACCACCCGTGTTGGGTAAATTCGAAATTGGGACATTACCTGTTGCTACCGCACAGGTGGGTTGAGTAACCATCCCGGCAATTGGTGTAGCCGGTACGCTAGGAACCAGATTAATATTTACACTAGAAGTTGCAGGAGAACTACACCCTGCAATCGTATTTAAGTATTGGAAAGAAAATGCAGTACCTGGGGTTAAGCCAGAAATTGCGGCAATTGTGCCTACCCCTGATTGCGTAAATCCTGCAGGAATTGAGTTTACCGTCCAACCTGTACTTGGAAGACCTGAAAGATAAATAACACCGTACTGATTGGAACAGGTTGGTTGGTCCAACGAATCGATGTTTGGCGCAAACAAACACTGTCCAAAATAAACCTGGGCAGAGATTAAAATAAAAATGAATCCGAGTATTCTCCCTGTCATTGAGTAGAATTAAGCCAAAAAGTTATACTATCTATCGCATCGTAAAGTTACACTAATAATCAAAATTATAGTGCTATTCTCTAAAAAACTTAAACGAGCATAGCCTTGTTGCGTTGCCTATTAAAAAAATGCAGAACTTTGCTTGATGAAAAACGAAGGTGTTTTTTTCGAAATAGCTTATGACGGAACCGGTTATTGCGGTTGGCAAATACAACCCAATGCGCCAACGGTTCAAGGCACCATAGAAGACGCTCTTTCTAAACTTAATGGGAATAAGCCCATAGGTATCGTGGGTTGTGGTAGAACCGACACTGGAGTTCATGCCAAGCAGTATTTTTTTCATGTTGAACTTCCTGATTTTAACTTGTCGGATGTGCGATACAAGCTCAATAAAATGCTGCCAAATGACATTAAAATCGTTGATGCGTTTTACAATCAAAAACACGCACGCTTTGACGCTAAAAAGCGCACTTACAGATATTTTATCGCAAAAGAAAAGTCGCCATTCAACGATCGATTTTGTTGGGTTTACGAGCGGCCATTATCGGTAGAGGC
>JAIXRD010000080.1 GCA_027485365.1 Cryomorphaceae bacterium
GTTTGGTATAAAGTAAAAGTTAGAAACTAAGATATTTACAGAAACTAAAAGCAAGAACAATGCAAAAGGAAGCAGCAATTAGGGAACCCCTAATCCTTGGGAATAAAACATATCACGACGTAACGGAAGATGTATGTCGTCCGATTGAAGGCAAAGCACCCAAAATGTGGTATGTCTTATTTGCCATCGCGTTAATCATTGGATTATATGGCGTTGGATCTATCTTATATCTACTTGGAACTGGTATTGGTGTATGGGGATTGAACAAAACCATCGGTTGGGCTTGGGATATTACAAACTTCGTATGGTGGGTAGGTATTGGTCACGCAGGGACCTTGATTTCTGCGGTGTTATTGCTTTTTCGTCAGAAATGGAGAATGGCGATTAACCGTTCAGCTGAGGCAATGACGATTTTTGCGGTATTCATGGCAGGTACGTTCCCTTTAATTCACATGGGGCGCTTATGGGTAGGATACTGGGTTCTTCCAATTCCGAATCATTTTGGTTCCTTGTGGGTTAACTTTAACTCTCCGTTGTTATGGGACGTATTTGCGATTTCTACCTATTTATCAGTTTCCTTGGTGTTTTGGTATATCGGATTAATTCCTGATTTCGCAACCATTCGTGACCGTGCGAAAAAGCCGGTTGCAAAGCGCATGTACTCAATCTTATCATTTGGTTGGTCTGGTAGAGCAAAACATTGGAATCGCTTTGAATTAGTTTCTTTGGTATTAGCGGGCTTAGCGACACCATTAGTATTCTCTGTTCACTCGATTGTATCTTTTGACTTTGCTACGTCGGTAATTCCGGGATGGCATACTACGATTTTCCCTCCGTATTTTGTTGCGGGTGCGGTATTCTCTGGATTCGCAATGGTGCAAACCTTATTGCTTGTCATGCGTAAGGCGATGAATTTAGAAGCCTATATTCATACAAAGCACGTGGAATACATGAACATTGTAATTATGGTTACGGGTTCAATTGTTGGAACTGCATACATTACAGAACTTTTTATATCGTGGTATTCAGGTGTCGAGTATGAAGCATATGCATTTTTGAATCGTGCAACTGGTCCATATTGGTGGGCTTATTGGTCGATGATGACATGTAACGTGATTTCACCACAACTTATGTGGATTAGAAAGTTGAGAAGAAGTTTATTATTTACCTTCTTTATCTCAATTGTTGTGAATATCGGAATGTGGTTTGAGCGCTACGTGATTATTGTAACATCAATTCATAGAGATTACATTCCAGCCGCATGGAGTATGCACTATCCGAGCCATATTGATATTGCAGTATACATTGGAACGATTGGTTTGTTCTTTGTGTTTTTCTTATTGTTTGCGCGCTACTTCCCTGTTCTTGCATTGAATGAGGTAAAAACTATTCTGAAAGGTTCAGGACAATCGTATAAAGAATCACCTGATTATCATAAACATCATTAATATCGGATTATGTCAGATAAAGTAATATATGCAATGTATGGAGACGACGACGTGCTTAAATCAAGCGCTAAAAAGTTGGTCTCTGGAGGGGTAAAAATTTCGGAAGTTTATAGCCCGTTCCCGATTCACGGTATTGATCCAATTATAGGTGTTAAAGGCACACGTCTTGGAATCATGGCGTTCTTGTACGGATTAACTGGATTGACTTTAGCAACCATTGGAATGTACTATTTCATGGTAGTTGAATGGAAAATGAATATTGGTGGTAAACCAAATTTCTCCTATGTTGAGAATATTTTGGCATTCATTCCGATTTCTTTTGAATTTACAGTGTTGTGTGCTGCGCATGGTATGGCAATAACATACTTGTTACTTAATAGAACTTTACCAGGTATGCCTGCACAAAACCCAGACCCTAGAACAACAGATGACAAATTTGTAATGGAAATCCGGATGTCTGATAACCATGGTGTTTCAGAAGAGAAATTGGATGAGTTGTTAAAAGACACTGGATTTGTTGAGTTAGATAAGAAAATAATCGAATAAGAATTAAGGAGAATAATGAAAAAGTCCTTTTTGAAATTAGTTGGAACTGTAGCCGTAAGTGTACTCCTTTTGAGTTCCTGTACATCCAATGCAGATAGCCCGGGTCTAGAATATATGCCCGACATGTATCGTTCACCAGCGATTGAAGCCTATGTTGATTATGGCGAAGTTCGGGGTCGTATCGATGAATCAAAGAAAACCCGCTTAACGGCAATGGCACCTCCTGCATTTACTATCCCATATTTTGGTACAGATAGCACGGAAGTTAAATTAATGATGCCATACACTCGCTTGGCGAATGAGTCTTTCAAAGCAAGCCACGGAATGTATAATGATCAACTCACGCGTGAGGATCATTACACAGCAGCGGCTGCGGATAAAAACATGATCGCACTCAATGCAGGAAACGCAGAGGCAATTCTTGGTAAAGGAAAAGAACTTTTTACTGCAATGTGTCAGCACTGTCATGGTGAGAAAGGAGATGGTAATGGCCCAATGGTTACTTCCGGGGCGTACTCAGGTGTACCAAATTATGCGGAACGAGCGGCTTTATCTGATGGCCAAATGTTCTATTCGATATATTACGGTAAAGGCATGATGGGGGCTCACCGTTCCTTATTGAATAAAAAGGAAATATGGACGGTAATTCATTACATCAGAACCCTCCAATCAGCTGATTACGGGAAGTTTAATGCAGATGGTACTACGGCTGTCAAGGATACAACAAAACAAAACTAAGATCATGGAATTTACAATTACTAAAAA
>JAIXRD010000242.1 GCA_027485365.1 Cryomorphaceae bacterium
AGATTTTTTAATCCCTAATACCTGGGTTGAAGATACCCTAATGTTAGTTGAAGATGGTACTCCGGGTACGAATCCTCAAGGGAATCCCATTTCGCAAGAGGGGTGTTTTCCATTGACGAATGACCTGACCGGTAAAATTGCCGTAGTTTTCAGAAACACTTGTGAGTTTGGAGATAAAGCGTTTAACGCACAAACTGCTGGTGCTGTGGGAGTAATTGTTGTTAACCGTAATCCAGGAGAATGGATTAACATGGGACCAGGAGCTCAAGGAGCTAATGTTACAATACCTGTTGTTATGATTGACTTCACAGACGGAATGAACATCATTCAAGAAATGGCAAACGGACCAGTAGTAATGTTCCTAGGGAATAAAATCGGGTTAAATCCAAACGACGCAGGATTGACTGCATCCACTACCCTTATCCCAAAACAAGGTGGTGTTGTGTCGTTTTTGGCTCAAAATGGTGCTGAATTCAACTTTGACTTAGGTACACGTATCTATAACTTTGGTAACCAAGCACAATCTAATGTATCGTTGAATGCTACCGTTACTAACCCTTCTGGTAGCGTTGTTTACAACAATACAGTTAACGGATTGAATATCAATGCGGCTGATAGTATCGATGTAGATCCGACACAGGCGAATGCATTGCCTCAATTCTCATTGGCCTCTTACCCAATGGGTCGCTATACCTTAACATATACCATCGCGCTATCCAATGGTACCGCAGATGATGATCCATCTGACAATACAGCGAGTTATGATTTCGTAATCCAAGATTCATTATACACCTTTGCGAACGTTGATGTTGCTACAGGAAATGCAGTACCTACTGCGCATTACCGTCCAAGTACAAATAATGCAACATATTCAATTTGTACCGTGTTGAAAGATGCTAATGCAAGTCGAATCGCTGCTACTGGTCTTCATTTCTCAGCAACAACTTTGGCTGCATCGGGTGTAACCTTAGATGGTGAAGAAATTGCCCTTACCTTGTACAAATGGGAAGACAACTTTGTTGACTTGAACGATGCGAACTTCGGGTTCACAACCTTAAATCAAGTTGCTGGAGGATACTATTACTATCCAAGTGATCTTCAAGGTGATTTAGTATATGGAGCGTTTGACCAAGCTGTTGTGTTAGAAGATAATGTACGTTATTTAGCATGTGCTCAAACTGTAAATCTTGATGTTTATCTAGGATTTGAAAGTTCAAGAGATCACACATGGAACTACAATTTTTATGCGCAACCAATGTCGCCAATTGAAAGCGATGGCACATATTATGCTGCTGGATTTGGAGCAGATGTTCCTAATGGATTAGTTCTTCGCGTGATCGATGCAAACAACATTGGATTAGATGAAGCGTCAACAGTTAATGGTATGGCTTATCCAAACCCAACTGCAAACAACATCGATTTAACCATTGACGGTGAAGGTGCGGCTCAAGTAGTGGTAACTGATATAGCAGGAAAAATCGTTTCTACACGTGCAATCAATTTAGTGAATGGTACTTCTAACTATTCATTGGAAGGATTAACAAATGGAATGTACATTTTCAACGTTACGCTTGAAAACGGAAAAACTGCACAATTTAACGTAGTTAAAAAATAATCAACTATAGTTTTTATGGGAAAGGGGCTACGGCCCCTTTTTTTATGTCCTCCTTTGGGTATCTTTGCAGTATGAAGAAACAGGCTTTCACCGTTACCGCTGCACTTCCCTATGCCAACGGACCCCTTCATTTAGGACACGTGGCCGGGGTATATCTACCTGCAGACCTTTTTGTTCGCTTTTTGCGTTTAAAAAAAGACGATGTTTTGTTCATTTGCGGAAGCGATGAACACGGTGCAGCCATTACCCTTAGAGCAAAAAAAGAAGGCATAAGCCCTCAAGAAATCGTCGATAAATACCACCACCAAATTCAAGATGCATTTCAGCGCTTTGGGATTTCCTTTGATGTTTATCACCGTACAAGCAGTCCACTTCACCACAAAATGTCCTCCGATTTTTTCAAAATCTTACACGAAAAAAACGCCTTTACTCAGGAAACTTCCATGCAGTACTATGATGAATCTTTTCATCAATTTCTTGCCGATCGATACATTACTGGAACCTGTCCGAAATGCCAGCATCCTGCCGCCTACGGTGACCAATGCGAAAAATGTGGTTCTGATTTAAGTCCAACCGACCTCATCAATCCCATTTCTACGCTTTCTGGTTCCACACCCATTTTAAAAGAAACCTCTCATTGGTATTTACCGATGAACGAACACGAGGAATGGTTAACGGAATGGATACAACAAGGGAAATTAGATGGTGTGCAACAACATAATCCTGCCGCTTGGAAAAACCAAGTTATCGGTCAGTGCATGTCGTGGATTAATGCGGGATTAAAACCCCGGGCCATGACGCGTGATTTAGATTGGGGCGTACCAGTGCCCCTACCAAACGCAGAAGGTAAAGTGCTTTACGTTTGGTTAGATGCTCCCATTGGATACATTTCGGCAACACAAGCATGGGCTGATCAACACGGAAAAGATTGGAGGACCTACTGGGGAAAAACTGAGGCTGAAGGCCGAAAATTAGTTCACTTCATTGGAAAAGATAACATTGTATTTCACGCGATAATTTTTCCGATTTTACTCAAGGCACATGGGGACCTTATCCTTCCTGATAATGTGCCGGCGTACGAATTCCTTAACCTGGAAGGAGATAAATTCTCTACTTCGCGCAATTGGGCGGTATGGTTGCATGAATACTTGGATGCTTATCCCAATAAAATTGACGAATTAAAGTATGTGCTCACCTCAATCGCTCCAGAGAACAAAGATTCGGAATTTACATGGGCGGATTATCAAGTTCGAGTGAATTCTGAATTGGCAGATATTCTAGGGAACTTTGTCAATCGAACGATTGTACTTACCCATAAATATTACGAAGGCAGCGTACCTGAAGCCGGCGAATTAACGTCAGTTGAGCACGCATTATTTGAAAAATTACAGGCTGTTGAAGAACGTATTTCAACGTTAATGTATGGCTACAAAATCCGGGAGGCGCAACAGGAAATGATGAACATTGCGCGCCTTGGTAACAAGTACCTTGCGGATGAAGAACCTTGGAAAAAAGTTAAAACAGCCCCTGATCGCGTTCCTACCATTCTGAATACCTCACTGCAAATCACCAGGGAATTGGCACGAATGGCTCAAGTCTTTCTGCCGCAGACTTCACACAAGATTTATCAGATGCTCAACGTAGCTGCGGATGAATGGAACACCATGCTACCGTTAATCCCTGCAGGACATACACTAAATCCTGCGGAGATCTTATTTGAGAAAATCAGCGATGAATTAGTCACTGAAGAAAAAGCTAAATTAACACAAACAACCACCCCCAGTAGCCCGTACCCCGCCATGAAAGAATTGATACAATTTGATGATTTTACAAAAATGGATATCCGCTTAGGCAAAGTGCTAAGCGCTCGTAAAATGGAAAATGCCGATAAACTACTCGTATTAACAGTAGACACCGGAATCGATGAGCGAACCATCGTTTCAGGAATTGCGCAACATTATACGCCGGATGAAATTACTGGGAAATCTGTGGTGGTCTTAATGAACCTAGCCCCTCGAAAAATTCGCGGTGTAGAATCTATGGGAATGCTCTTAATGGCCGAAGATAGTGAAGGAAACTTGAGTGCGTTGGTTAGTGAACGTGGATTTGAGGGCGGCCCTACGATTGGATAAGCTTATACGTAGCCTTTATCTTTTGCCCAACTGCTCAATTGTGCTGCATTGGGTAAATCCAATTTCTTTAAAATATTATGTCGGTGTGTTTCGATGGTTCGATGCGAAACAAACAATTTATCGCCAATTTCTTTGGAGGTTAGTCCCTGTGCGATGAGTTTAACGATTTCGATTTCCTTCATCGTTAATTCCTTCTTCTCACTCTCATCTACGTTTAAAAGCGACGCAAAATAGCGGTCTTTGATTTCCGCAGCAATGAACAATTCCCCTCTCGACACGGAATGTATCGCATTGATTAACTCACTTTTATTGGTGTTTTTAGTTAAATAACCCTTAGCTCCTAGGGAAAGAAACTTTTTTACATAGGTAATGTCGTCGTGAAGTGATAAGCCAATCACACGTGTTTTGGGAATAGAGTCTAAAATCTTAGAGGCAGCGGTTAATCCTGATCCGCTTCCCAAATTGATGTCCATTAGGACAATGTCTGGTTTATGAATAAATGCTTGATCAAACGCAGTTTCTTCTGAATCTGCTGTACCGCATACCACAATCTGTGGCGCATCCTTTAACAAGCTTGACCACGCTTCACTGATTAGCTTGTGGTCATCAACAATTAGAACTTTAATGATATCACTCATGGGCTAGGCCTTTTGAGTAAAGTTACGCATTCAATGCTTCAGCACCACCAACAATCTCTAAAATCTCATTGGTAATTGCCGCTTGTCTAGCTTTATTATAACTCAAGGTAAGCGAACGCTTCAAATCTGAGGCATTATCTGTGGCTTTATGCATGGCAGTCATCCGTGCGCCGTGTTCGGCAGCTACAGAGTCTAATAAGGCTTTAAAAAGTTGAGTCTTTAACGACTTCGGAATCAATTCTGAAACAATATCCTCCTTATTCGGCTCAAAAATGTAATCACTTGGTCCAGATTCCATACCAACTCCTGGTATAACTGGTAGAAAATCCTCCACTTCAATTGACTGATTTGCGGCGTTTAAGAATCGATTATAAACCAATACAATTTTATCTACTTCTTTGCTTCGGAACAGTCTCATTAATTCTTCCCCAATTTCAGCGGTGCGATCAAAGGCTGGATTCGCCATGATATCTTCTAAGGGAGCGAGGGTATCATTTACAAAATATGCATCTGTTTTCTTAACTACATCTTTAATTTTCTTCCCTAAACACACTACAGATACATTGCTTTGCGCAAACTCATTCTTAATTAAGGAATTCACACGCTTAATAATGTTGCTATTAAAACCTCCACAAAGGCCACGATTGGATGTAATTGCAACAATTAAAACCCGCTCTTGGCCACGATTTTCAGCATACATATTCTCAGATAAATCCAAGGAGCTGCTTACATTCTCAAGGATATATCGCAATTTCGATGCATAGGGACGTAAACGCGTAATAGCATCTTGCGCACGCTTCAATTTCGCTGCAGATACCATCTTCATAGCAGAAGTAATCTGCATCGTTGAAGATACTGAGCTAATTCGATTACGTATTTCCTTTAGATTTGGCATAGCAATTCAAACTTGTAATTAGTATTTTCCTGCGATGTCTTTAGCACATTTAGTTAAAACGTCGGTTAATTCATCGTTGAATTGACCCGCCTTAAGCGCTGCTAATACCTCTGGATGATGACTTTCAACAAAGGTTAAGAAATCGATTTCGAACTCTTTAACTTTAGCTACAGGAACATTTTGCATTAATCCTTTGGTTCCAATGTAAATAATAGCAATTTGCTTTTCTACTGGGAACGGATCTCCTTCGCGTTGTTTCAGAATCTCTACGTTTCTTGCTCCTTTGTCTAGTACGGCTTTAGTTGCCGCGTCTAGATCCGAACCGAACTTAGAAAACGCCTCCAACTCACGGTATTGCGCCTGGTCTAATTTTAAGGTACCTGCCACTTTTTTCATGGATTTGATTTGAGCAGAACCTCCAACCCGTGATACAGAAATACCCACGTTAATCGCTGGACGAACCCCTGCATTAAACAAATCGGATTCCAAGAAAATCTGTCCGTCTGTAATGGAGATTACATTGGTTGGAATATAAGCCGAAACGTCACCCGCTTGCGTTTCAATAATCGGTAATGCGGTTAATGAACCTCCTCCTTTTACTTTTCCTTTCAAAGATTCAGGAAGATCGTTCATTTGAGCGGCAATGGTATCGTCTTTAATAACTTTTGCTGCACGCTCTAAAAGTCTTGAGTGTAAGTAGAATACATCCCCTGGGTATGCTTCACGACCTGGAGGACGACGAAGTAGAAGGGATACTTCACGATAAGCAACCGCTTGTTTAGACAAATCATCATAAACAATCAAGGCTGGCTTACCTAAATCTCTAAAATATTCACCAATTGCAGCTCCTGTCATTGGCGCATAAAACTGCATTGGCGCAGGATCAGATGCATTTGCGGCTACAACAACCGTGTAGGCCATCGCACCAGCATCTTCTAATTTCTTAACAATTCCAGCTACTGTAGACCCTTTTTGACCTATAGCAACATAAATACAGAACACAGGCTCACCTCGGTCGTAGAACTCTCTTTGATTAATAATGGTGTCAATCGCTACGGTAGTTTTACCCGTTTGACGGTCACCAATAATTAACTCCCGTTGTCCTCGTCCGATTGGAATCATGGCATCAATTGCTTTAATTCCGGTTTGTAGCGGCTCATTTACTGGCTGACGGAAGATTACTCCCGGAGCTTTACGCTCGATTGGCATTTCAAACAATTCACCTGCAATTGGTCCTTTTCCATCAATTGGATTTCCTAAGGTATCAACAACCCTTCCTACCATTCCATCGCCAACTTGAACCGAAGCGATTCGTCCAAGACGTTTTACTGTATCGCCTTCTTTTACCGCTGAAGAACGGCCTAATAATACCGCTCCGACGTTATCTTCTTCTAAGTTTAGTGCAATTCCTCGCATTCCCCCGTCGAATTCAATTAATTCTCCGTATTGAACGCCATTGAGTCCAAAAATCCGTGCAATACCGTCTCCTACTTGTAATACGGTACCTACTTCTTGCAATTCAGCTTCAGTTTTTACACCTGACAATTGTTCTCTTAAAATTGCCGAAATTTCTGCTGGTTTTAAATCTGCCATTTTGATTAATTAAATGTTCTTTATTTTACTAATTCTTGTCTTAACTCTTTTAATTTATTTGCAACAGATGCATCGATCTGTTTATCTTCTATTCGAATCACGAAACCACCTAGCAACGATGAGTCAACGGATTCAGATAGCTGTAAGGACCCTTCGAATGCCGGAGCAATGCGATCCAAAATTTCTTGTTTTGTTTTTTCAGTTAATGGCGTAGCACTAACAATCGATCCCGACACAATGCCGCGATTTTTCATCAGTTGACGTTCAAATTGCGCGGCAATTTCCGGTAGCAATTGTTCTCTTCCATTCTTTGTGACCAATGCAAAGAATTGCATGGTAAGCGGGTTAAACCCTTCAAGTACCAGCTGATAAATAGCAATTTTCTTATCATCACGAACAACGGGTGAATTGAGAAAAATTCTAAAATCATTTGACTCCTTTACTACATGTACAAAACGAATTAAATCTTTTTCCACAGCCTCAACCGAACCGTTTTCAAGGGTAAGGTCCAATAAAGCTTTCGCGTATCGTGCAGCTGATTTTGTTGATGCCATGATTAATTCAATTTGATATCTTCTACCATTTTACTGGCCAGTGCTTTTTGCTTTTCATCAGAAGCCAATGACTCTTTAACGATAGCTTCTGCGATGTCAACAGAAAAGGAAGCAATTTGTGCTTTCATATCCGCAATTGCTGCGTTACGTTCACTTCCAATAGCCGCTTTTGCTGCTTCGATTAATTTAGCTCCTTCTACTTTAGACTTATCGCGCGCCTCTTCAATCATTTTTGCTCCGGCCTCTTTTGCCTCTTTAAGAATTGCATCGCGCTCAGCTCTTGCTTCTTTCAAGATTCGCTCATTCTCTGCATGAAGGCTCTTCATTTCTTGTCTTGCCTTTTCTGCCTCTAATAAAGCCTCATCAATCTTCTGACTGCGTGCATTAACTGCATTTAATACAGGCTTCCAAACAAATTTAGCTAAGACTAACAATAGAAGACAGAATGTTATTCCTGTCCAAAATAATAATCCGTAGCTGGGTGTTACTAAATTCATTGTATATTTTTTTTTGCCTTTTAAAATTTAAATTAAATATCCCCGCCAACCGCGGGGATACTAATTAGTTTACGACTAACCGTTAGCTCCAAGCATACCCACAACCACACCGAAAAGTGCAACACCTTCGATCAAGGCTGCTGCGATAATCATCGCGGTTTGAATTTTTCCAGAAGCTTCAGGATTGCGTGCAATCCCTTCTACTGCAGAACCACCGATACGGCCAATTCCCATTCCAGCGCCTAACACGGCTAATCCCGCGCCAATTGCTGCTACACTACCAAATACTGCCATTGTATATAAATTAAAAGGTTACTAAATTAATGATGATCCTCTTCAACCGCTGCTCCAATAAACAAGGCCGATAAAGATGCAAACAAATACGCTTGTAAAAATGCTACTAAAATCTCTAATACTGAGATGAATAAGGCCATGGGAACAGACAATAAGCCCCAAGCTTCAGACTTATTTATGAAAATAATTGAAATAAGCGACAAGACAATGATGTGTCCTGCGGTCATGTTCGCGAACAAACGAATCATCAAAGCAAAAGGCTTGGTAAAAATCCCAACCAATTCAATTGGAATCATAATGGGCAATAAGGCCCACGGAACACCGGGAGTTGCAAAAATGTGCTTCCAATAATTTTTGTTTCCACTGAAGACGGTAACTAACAAGGTACAAACCGCTAAAAACAAAGTCACCGAAATATTCCCGGTCAAATTGGCTCCACCTGGAAATACCGGAATCATACCAAGTAAATTGTTCACCAAAATAAAAAAGAACACCGTCGTAATAAACCCAATGTATCGTGTATGTTTTGCTCCATGAATGTTTGGCTTTACAATCTCATCTCGCACGTAAACGATTAAAGGCTCAATAAACTTTGCTATTCCTTTAGGTGCTACTGCGCCATTTTTCTTGTAATATAAGGACGTGCTTAACATAACAAGCAATAAGATGAATGCACCAATAAACAAGGATAAAACGTTTTTAGTAATTGAGATGTCCATCGGCATGGCATTGTGTGGATGTAAACCATGGAATTGTAAGGCCCCATCTTTTACTTTGTATATTTTTTCATGAAATAAGGCATACCCTTTGGCATCACCCTCACCCAATAAATACTCTGTAGGCTTCAATGAATCTACTACTGGCATGATTCTACCATGATAAAAATGACTTGAACTAAAAATTTTCAATTCCTTGTCATAGATAATAACAGGTAAATAAATTGAAGTTCCACTGTGCCCCTCACCCCATAAATGCCACTCGTGTGCATCACCAATATGGTGCATTATGGTTTCTGTAACATCAAATTTCTTTTCCTTCGTCGCATTGCCTGCGAATGAAACCAATACTAGGAATGTTACAATGCTTAAAAAACGTATAATGGTAGTTCGACTCATTTTAAAATTGGCCTGAAAAATTGGCGCAAAGGTACAAATTCTTTTCTGTTAAGCACACTTATTTATTTTCTTTTTCTTCTGAATTTTTGTCTTGCTCTTCCTTTTTTCGAATTGCTTGGTACATTTTAATAGCAAGCATCAACAAAAGGGCAACTGCGAAAAAGCCAATGGTTGCATAAACCCAGTTCAACGAATCTTTTAAAACGATGATAAATACAATGATAACCAAGAGTAAGGTTGCCACTTCATTCCAAACCCGCAAGGCACCAGAGCCCCAAAAAAATCGATTTGTTTTAAGGTCAAAATATATTTTTTGGCAAATGAAATGATACACCAACAATAAGCCTACAAATCCTATTTTTAAATGCATGTATACTTGTTTCAAATAATCCGGAAAAGCTACAATCATTAATACCCCAAAAAGGACCGTTAACACCATGGCAGGGGTTGAAATCACCCACCATAATCGGCGCTCCATGATTGAAAATTGATTCGCTAAAATTGACTTTTCAGGTTCCTCTTTACCATTCGCTTCGACATGATATATAAATAAACGTACCATGTAAAATAAACCCGCAAACCAACTCACCATAAAAATGATGTGCAGCGCTTTAATAATTCCTACATTTGTTTGAATCCAATCCATGAACCAAAAGTACATTTTTATCGCTATGGTTGGTAATTCAAGAAGAAGGTTTTAATATTGTAAGCATGATTTTAAATAAGTTACAAACCGTTATTCTTTTTTTACTTTTTTCTTTTTTTGGATACGGTCAAATTCTGTCAGTAAGCGGATACTATGAAGGCATGAATCTCTTTGTTTCCAATCCAATAAAAAATGATGGATATGGCTATTGCATCCACAAAGTACTGGTGAACGGGAATGTGCTTCCTGCGTCTATACAAACCGATTATTTTGAAATTGACCTCACCTTATTTAGTCTAAAAAAAGGAGACGAGGTGTTCATTGAATTGGAACATGGGGAAGGTTGCAATCCTTCGTTTGTAAACCCTGAAGTATTGCTTCCCTTTAGCACCTTTGACGTGGTATCCATCACCGCGAATGCTCAAGGTAAAATTTCTTGGAGTACAAAAAATGAATCTGGGAAACTAACCTATTTGGTTGAACAATATAAATGGGACCGATGGGTCGTTGCCGCAGAAGTACTTGGAAAAGGATCAAAATCATCCAATCAATACGCCATCGAAATTATACCAACAAGTGGATACAATAAAGTTCGAGTAGCCCAAATTGACAATACCGGTATAAAACGTCATTCAAAATCGGTTGGGTTCACCTCTACCACTAAATCCATTAAAAAATCGCCCTCAAAGGTAAAGTCCAACTTGTACTTTAAAGCCGAAGGCGTCCTTACCAAAACCAAATATGAGCTGTATGATGCGTACGGAAATCTGCTTAAAAAAGGATTCGTTCACACCGTTGATTGTACGGATTTACTCAATGGGATATACAATATTAACTACGATAACAAATCGGAAAAATTTATTAAATACTGATGCTGCTGCGAATTGAACACCTTGGAATTGCCGTGGATAGCTTGGCCGAAAGCATTCCTTTATATGAGGCGCTACTCAATACCCCATGCTATAAAAAAGAAACAGTTGGTTCAGAGGGTGTTATGACCGCCTTTTTTCAGGTTGGTCCCAATAAAATTGAATTACTCGAAGCAACAAACCCGGACTCCCCAATCGCGAAATTTCTTGTCACGAAAGGCAAAGGATTTCATCACGTTGCCTTTGAAACAGACAATATACAAGCAGAAATCGAGCGATTAATTGCTTCAGGATTTGAATTAATTCATCAAAGCCCTAAACCAGGGGCTGACCATAAAATGATTGCCTTTCTGCATCCAAAATCCAGCGACAAACTCTTGGTGGAACTGTGTCAGGATACGCAAGATAATGCCTAATAATTTGGATTGTTTCTAAATTATTATTTCATGACAATTTCATGACAATTAACAATTAGTTAATCGTGAATTTTGCCACACTAGAAACGAGTTATGGCGAAAGAGGTGTTGAAGTATTTACATACCATCGCGTTTACGCATCGGAATTTTGAAGTGACCAAAATCGGTCTACTTCATATTGCTTTGGACGAACAGCACACTCGATTAAATCCGGTAAAACAACAGCTTGAACTCGAAGAATTACTTATGCTTTCTACGTGCAACCGAGTAGAATTCAGCTTTGTATATAAGGGGGTGATTGACACCGAATTCATGCACCAGTTCTTAAAAGCGATTTATCCATCCCTTGGTGAAGAAGACCTCACCGCATTTGTAATAAAACTCGAACATTATCAAGGGATGAATGCTGTGGATCATGCCATGTCTGTGGCATCCTCCATCGATTCTATGATCATCGGTGAACGAGAAATTATCACCCAAGTTCGTCAAGCCTACGAGCATTGTGCAACCATTGGACTCACGGGAGATTTGCTTCGAATCATAAACCGTCACGTGGTTGAAACGGCAAAAAAAGTATATACAAGAACTTCCATTTCTACAAAACCAGTTTCTGTAGTTTCGCTTGCTTATCACCAACTCAAAAGACTTCAAATTCCCTTGGATGCTCGATTTTTAGTAATCGGTGCCGGAGTTACGAATACCACCATGGGACGTTTTCTTAAAAAACATGGGTTTAAGAACTTTGCCATATTCAATCGGACCCTTGAAAAAGCAAGGACCCTTGCAAATGAGTTAGGTGGCATGGCCCACCCGCTCCAAGAATTACATCTTTATCAAGGTGGATTCGATG
>JAIXRD010000351.1 GCA_027485365.1 Cryomorphaceae bacterium
ATTTATATAGATTAAATCCCACAACTCTGGTATTAGAATGGCTAAAAATCCGAGGATTCCAAATGCTTGTAGCATCCTAAAACCTGTTTTTTCATTCGGAATCCAGTTCGATATAAAGGTAAGTGTAAATAAGGCTAGTGCAAGATAACCAACAAGGCTAACATCGAAGCGAATTGCTGTAAATAGGTCAAGATTTTCGGGATTAAATATTGCCCGATTAACCAACATGCTTTGCAGCCTCAAGAGCCAAAGTTCGAGCAGGAAAAGCCCGCAGATTTTTAATGCGAATTTATAATGGTTATTAATCATGTTGTGCGTTTGAAATTACTCAAAATCATCCGTATGTTTGTAAAAACAACGAAATGGCAAAGCAAGAACAATTAAACCCGAAAGAACAAAATCGCCTACAGCTTACACAACTTTTGCAAAATAAGGCAGCTTTAAAACAGGATATTGCAGCCGATGCGGAAGCAGTATTCTTGAATTTAAAAGAGACGATTAAAGCTGAATTGGAAGCCTTGAGAGCTATTGTTTCGGATGAACGTGTTCGTTTACATTTTAAGGAACGAGGAGAACATGAAATTCACGTATACATCGGGAGTGATGTGTTGGTCTTTTCTTTACATCATAATGTCTTTCGTCTTCCTGATCACAATCCGTTGTGGGGTACAGGGTATTTTCAACAAAATGAACAACGCGGGTATTTTGGGGTAATTTACGTGTACAACTTTTTGGCGGAGTCCTTAATTCAAAATCGCTTGGATGATTCTGGATACTTAATTTCTCGCTTGTTTGTTAATCACGAAAAACACTTTTTCATTGAAGGTAGAACTCAACTTTCAGGAATATTTAGAGATACGGAACGCCATCAATGGAATGATGATATTTGCGCCTTGGTTGTGCAAATGACGTTTGCTTATGCCTTATCTTTCGACTTATACATCCCGCCGTATGAAATTCAAGATGAAATCTCCGTGAATCAGATGCATTACATGGGCGAAACCTTGAAATTACAGACCGGAAAACGACTTGGGTTCAAAATGAAATCTGAGGATACGGATATTTCTTAAAAAAATCAATTCAAGGCTTTGCCTGTATGGTTTTTAGCCTTATATTTGCACTCCCAAATTTGGGGTATTTTTATTGGCCCATTCGTCTAGTGGTCAGGACGCCAGGTTTTCATCCTGGAAACAGGAGTTCGATTCTCCTATGGGCTGCAAAAAAAATGTTATTAAATTTAAGCTATGGCAAACCACAAATCGGCAATTAAAAGAATCCGTTCTAACGAAGCAAAGCGCACGTTGAACAAGTATCAACACAAAACTGCGCGTAACGCTGTTCGTAAATTACGTGGGTTAACAAATAAAGCAGAAGCAGTAACCTTGTTTCCAATGGTTGCAGCTATGTTGGATAAACTCGCAAAACGTAATGTGATTCATAAGAATAAAGCATCAAACTTAAAGTCTGGTCTTCAGGTTCACGTGAATTCATTGGCATAAGCCCATACTGAATTAGTCGTATTATTTCGGGGGCATAAGCCCCCTTTTTTTGTATTTTTGTTTTATGAAAATCCATGCGCTCATTGCATGTTTTATGTTGTTTTTTGGGCTCAGATCTATGGCTCAAGTGTTTGCAGTAGACACCATTTTACCCAATACATCGTTTTTAAGTACTGTTGATTCCATTGAAGCGTTTACGCAATCAAGTTATGCTATCGTTCCTTCCCTTGGTTTGCAAGGAGTGGTTTTCATGGATCCATTCAAAGTCTATCGTCCTTCAGGGGGGCTGATGCATCCGCTTACCTTATCGGATCAAGCCCTTCGATTCACCGCTTTGCCTTTATTGGGTTTCGCCTATGCATTTGGAACTCAAGGCAGCCAACACATGAAGTTTTCTTATGCGCAAGCGTTTAAATATGGGTGGTTATTGAATGTGCATTATATGGGGCATGGGGCAAATGGGTTTGTTCGAAATAATGCATGGAAACAGAGAGGTTATCGCTTTGATGTTGCGAAACTATCTAAGCGATATCAAACTAAATTAACCTTTGAAGGCTTGGTTGATAATCGGCAATTTTCCGGGGGTATTCAGGTCGATTCATTAGCAGGAAGTTTTCCATTACCCTTGCTTCCAGTTCGAAAAGATAGTTGCAGCGCTAACTTGCGAATCCAACGAATTTCAATGCAGCAAGCTTTTAATTTCTTGAAAGATTCAAGTCGGTTTTTTGGCTTAATTCATCAAAGTAATCTTTCCTCAACGAAAAGATTGTATGGTGAACAAGATACCTTAGCAGGATTATATAACACCATCTTTTTTGATTCAACATCAACCTTAGATCGATTTGAATTAGTGAGTACACTTAATCGGGTAGGATTATCGCTCTTTAATAAAGGGTTTACTGTAAATACAATGCTGCTCGGCGAATATTGGAGAATGCGAATGGCTGGATTGCAGCATGATACCTTAGAGTTGGGTTTTAGTGGTGAACTTAACTATGCGATCTCCTCATGGAAATTGGGCGCTAGCGTTGAACATCGACTAATCGGAGCATTTGGGGCGACACGTTTTGAGTTGACGGCTAAAGGGAATATTTTCAAAAACCACCAACTCCGTGTTAGTTGTTTTCAGGGGAGTTTAGCACCGGATGTTTATCAACGTTTTTACTATGGAAACACCTTGCATTACCAATTGGCTAATCCCGAATTACAACGCTTAATTCAGGTAAATACCACGTTAAATGGTACCCTTTTCGGTATAGACTATGAACTTCAAGTTAAAGGGTTGTCTACGCAGGGCGTATATCAATTTCAAAATGAACAATGGAATGCATCCACAGAAAATTCAAGTAAGCGTTTACTTCAAAGTGCTCTTTCCTTATCTAAGTCCTTCCGAGGATTTTCAGTCAGTCCCAATGTGCGTTATTTAGTGATGGAAAATTCAGTATTTCCAACGGTAATTACAGGGGCAAGTGTTGGTTACAACGGGTTCATTACTAAATCTAAGAATCTATATTTATTTTCAAAAGTAAGTTACCAATTTTATAATCGGTACCTGCCACTTTCTTTAGTTCCTATGCTATCTCAGGTGAATTTAACCCCAACAGGGACAGTATATAATTCATACCATAACCTTGCTGCCACGGTAGGTTTCAAAGTAAAAACCTTTCGGTTTTTTGTTTCAGGAGCAAATTTAGGTTCCTTATGGATGAATGCGGCTCAGCCCTTGTATGAACATCTGCCTATACCAAGTTGGCAACTCCAAGTAGGATTGGTTTGGGAGTTTTGGAATTAAACTAAGAAAATTTTTAGTAAGTTAACTGCTATGCAGTTACACCCATTACTTCGGCCATTTTAATACCGATGTGCGCTGGAGAATCTACCACATGAATACCACATTCACGCATGATTCGTTTTTTTGCTTCCGCTGTGTCATCCGTTCCGCCAACAATAGCACCGGCATGCCCCATGGTTCGTCCTTTAGGAGCAGTTTCACCTGCAATGAAACCAACAACCGGCTTTGTTCCATGTTCTTTAATCCAACGTGCTGCAATGGCCTCCAAGTTTCCGCCAATTTCGCCA
>JAIXRD010000097.1 GCA_027485365.1 Cryomorphaceae bacterium
ATTGCAGCGGCAGGAGGGCATAACATTATTCTCATTGGGCCTCCAGGATCAGGAAAATCCATGTTAGCTAAGCGCTTCCCCACCCTACTCCCGAGCATGAGTTTAGAAGAGGCCTTGGAAACGACTAAAATTCACAGTGTCGCGGGAAAGATTAAACATACGGGCGGATTAATTAGACAACGTCCATTTAGAAAACCACACCATACGATATCCGATATCGGTTTAATCGGGGGCGGAAGTTACCCCCAACCCGGCGAAATTTCCTTAGCGCATAATGGGGTATTATTTTTGGATGAGCTCCCCGAATATAAACGAACGGTATTGGAGGTACTGAGGCAACCCTTGGAAGACCGCACCGTGAGTATTTCCCGTGCAAAATTCAGCATCGAATATCCAGCGGGGTTTATGTTGATTGCGGCCATGAATCCATGTCCGTGTGGGTATTTGAATCACCCTGAAAAAGGATGTTCGTGCGGGCCCGGCATGGTGGATCGCTATTTAAATAAAATCTCTGGACCCTTACTGGACCGCATTGATATGCACATTGAGGTGCAGCCGGTAAAATATGATGAATTAACAGGGACAATGCCACAAGAAGATAGCCGAAGCATACGGGGAAGGGTTGAAACAGCGAGTAGCATTCAAAAGAAGCGCTACAAAAGCTCGATGGCGCACAACAATGCCCAAATGAGTCGGAGTGAAATTGAGACGCATTGTGTATTAGATGAGTCGTCGCGGGCCTTGTTGAAACAAGCCATGGTACACTTAGGTCTGTCTGCACGTGCGTACGACCGCATCTTGAAAGTAGCACGAACGATTGCGGATTTGGAGGGTTCGTCGGACATTCAAACGCCGCATGTTGCAGAGGCTATACAATACCGCAGTTTAGATAAAAGCCGATTGGGCGCTTAAAAGATGATTGGTTCTATTCATTATTATTGAAAAGAAACAACCTTTTACGGAAAACAGACCTGTAGCTACATTTCAGCTACATTCACAAAACCCTCTTATATTTTAATAAATCTTGCACTCCACTGAGAATTACCATTCGTAACCTGCACGTTATAAAATCCAGGTTT
This sequence comes from Cryomorphaceae bacterium, assembly GCA_027485365.1. Taxonomy (GTDB): domain Bacteria; phylum Bacteroidota; class Bacteroidia; order Flavobacteriales_D; family Crocinitomicaceae; genus UBA952. The sequence continues at coordinate 1,080 of JAIXRD010000097.1, forward strand.
AAGCGCGGAAGTATTTATTGTAGTTTCTTGATCACTCATTGTTTCTACGAGATGAACTCTTCCACTCAAATCCGTTAAAATGACTTGCATAGATTCATTTAGGGATTTTGATAATTTAATGGTTAACTCAGCGCCTGTTGGATTTGGAAAAATACGCAACCCGTCGTTTAATTCAAGGATTGAACTATGAGCAATCGTGGAATCCAAGTGAATGGTGGTGGCAGTATTTGTTCGAATAGGGTCGTTAAAGTCAAAGTAAATATCGACGAAATTGTTTATTTCTGTGAGAAATGGTAATGAGGCGGGATGTTTTAACCTAAATTTCACGAATCCATTCGAACCAACTTGGTTGGTTGTGCTGTCAGGTAACATTATTTGATTAAAGCGAAAGGTCATTATTTGCCCCTCAAAGCTCACTTCCAGTGGTTGATGACTCATGGCTAAAAGTTCAAAGGAAACTAAATCTAAAAAAGTTGAAAGGGTATCAATAATAACTACATTGTATGCGGTATCGTTTCCAACATTTTGAAAATGAACGGTATATTCTAACCAATCAGCGCTCGATACATTGTAAAGCGTGTCTTTATCAACCAACTTTATATTTGGATCGTAAGGACCAACAACTTGAATTTGACTTGTAGCAACATTATCATTAGGAGTTAAGTCACCTAATAAAGGAGTGATTTGAGCTTGAGAAGCAAGCGGAAAACCTATAGGAGTTCCAACGGGAATGTTAAATTGGATGAACACAGCACCTTGTTGTCCGGGTTGCAAAACACCTAATTGCCACTGCAAATTGTTGGCGATTTGAAGCGTTGGAACGGGTGATGCAGATAAAAAGTTAATCCCTGCTGGAGGCGTGAAGTTCACGGTCGTATTTTGTGCCACTGTACCAACATTTTTGTAAGATAACATGTAACCGAGAACATACCCTGCCTTCGGAGCGGTCGTTGGTGTAACTGTCACGCGTAAATCGGGCATATTTGGAGTTGGAACAAGTCCGAAATGATTGAGTGAATCTACATTACCCAACCCAACGAAAATGGCATTTTGTAACAACGGAGTACTCAGCGTATGGTATAATGGCATATTTGGTATGTTTACCGCGTATGTACCTGCGTTGGCAAACACTTCGTAGAACCCATTGTTAGCAGATAGCGCTTGATATGAACCATTCGTGACCTGCACCATGACGTTTGGCAAACCAACTTCAGTAATATCCAATAAGGCATTATTATTTACATCTTGAAATACTTTTCCAGTAATCGCATTAGAATTTCCAGCTATTTTTATCAAAAAGGAGGATGAAACCGAGGCGGAAAGTCCAGCCATATTCATGGTTCCAAAAGTAGTACCCGACAAATAAATACTATTTCCAGCACATGTTATTGAATTAGCAAAAACGGATGAATTCGTTGACGAACCAGAAACAACAGAGGTAACCTGACCACTGGTGTCAATTTTCGCTAAATATGCCCTAGCATTCGCACCGCCAGTTAATGGCACAGTGCCGAACGTGATATTTCCAGTGTAAACACCAGTAAGTAACAATTGCGTATTGCTTTTGCAATTCAAGTCATAACCCTGATCGTTTCCGTTTCCGCCAAAGGATTTTGCCCATGAATACGTTCCATTATTATTTATCTTAACTAGAAGCGCGTTATCATTTGCGCCATTCACTAAAGAAATTGGACCAAAACTCGCTTGCGAATCGAAATTTCCTGTAAAATAAATGTTTCCAGTTGAGTCGGCAGATAATCCATAAATCTCCCCATTAAATAGTGAGAGCGTATTATACTGAAAAACACCCATGGCATTGAATTTAGCGATAAAGTGATTCTGACCGTTCATAGACTGGGCGGATCCATTAAATCCAATAGATGCAGCAGTTGAAAAACCACCAATGTAAATATTACCGTTTACATCTACCGTGTGCGTCCAAATAGAAACTCCACCGGTTATACCAAAAGATTGCACGGGAACTCCTGCTAAATCTAATTCCAACAAAAACGCGTGGCCATTGCCAACAGAATTAATGGTTGCACCAGGAAAAACAAAGGTACCGTTGTAATTCCCTGAGAAAAACAAATTTCCATTGGATCCAAGGCTTAAGTCCATGGCGTAATCATTGGTGGTTCCTCCCCCTTTTTTAGCCATTAATATCGCCCCATTACTCGCATCCAATTTTACAATAAAAACATCATATCCCCCGCTTGACACGAGTGTAAAAGGCCCCACTGTCATGGTTTGTTGAAAGTGACCAACAACCCAGACCGCATTAACCCCATCGAACACAATTTTAGAGGAATAATCACTGCCCGCACCTCCAAAATGACTCACCCACAACAATGCACCATTCGAAGCATATTTTTGCACCACAACGTCTTGAAGTCCATTGCTACTAATTACAGACGGACCAATTTGATTATTCGCCCCAACAATTTGACCGCAGGTATAGCTATCGTTAAAAGGATCTACAGCCACGTCAATCCCTAATCCCGGGTTGGCAGCTATCCATTCACCAACCTGTGCATGCGTGGACACTATCGCGCTAATAAAAATAAGGGAACTAAGTAATTTTTTAAACATTGGTTTCTTTTAGGTAAATATAAACAAATTAGAGTATAGCCGAAGCGTGAGTTGCAGAAGCCATACAACCGCAGTTTGGATAAAAGCCGTTTGGGCGCTTAAAAAACGGAATGGTTTTCGTATTTTTGATTTATGAGAAAAATCCTTTTGCTACTAATTTTTTCACCGCTTTTGGTATTCAGTCAATTCCAAATCGGTCATCGAACTATAACCTTCAACGACCCTACCCGTAGTGGTGGCTTTGGATCAGGCGGAGGCCCTGGACGTCAAATTCAAACGGAAATCTATTATCCAACCTTCATCGCTGGAGAAAACACCCCGGTAGCTACTTTTCCTGATTTCCCAGTTATCGTATTTGGTCATGGGTTTGCCATGGGGTGGGATGCTTACCAAAACATATGGGAACACCTAGTACCGAAGGGTTACATTATGGCCTTTGTCCGTACCGAAGGAAGTCTGATCCCCGCGCCTAGCCACGCAGATTTTGGAGCCGACTTAGCC
>JAIXRD010000023.1 GCA_027485365.1 Cryomorphaceae bacterium
GCTTCCCCGTCAAAGGGATTCCACCGTCCGATGGTCCGTGCCTCCATCCCCAAAGCACGAATTACTGCACGATCCCCATAACGGATGCGGATACGGTCCATGGCTTGATATAAGCGTGCATAATCTACTTGGTCGTCAAACAAACTCAACTGATGACTTCCTCCCACGAGGTCGCTATACCGTACCCCAATTAGGCGAACCAATAAGCGTCGATTGTAGATTCGATCAAAGAGTTCAGCGACCAGGGGCAATAAGTGATGGTCGGCGGCGGTGTAAGGTATCTTACGTTGCAGGGTTTGTGTTTGAAAATCGGAGAAGCGAATCTTAACCGTTACACAACCGCTTAACTTGCCCCCCCTACGCAACTGAAAGGCTAAATTTTCAGCCATGGCACTTAAAATCGCTTGAAGTTTACGCACATCAATGGTGTCGTGATCGAATGTGCGTTCGGTTGAAATAGATTTCCGTTCCGTGTGTTGAATAACTGGAGACGGATCAATTCCCTGTCCTTTTTTCCAAATCGTTACGCCATTTTCTCCGAGGGCGTGTTCCATCAGTTGGACGGGTAACTCTTGTAGGGTTTGTATCTTTCGAATGCCTAGATTACAAAGTGTTTGATATGTTTTCGTTCCTACCATGGGAATCTTAGCCACCGATAAGGGAGCTAAAAAGGTACGTTCATCTCCGTGTGATATAATCCGCTGGTTATTCGGCTTTGCTTCGCCGGTAGCGACTTTTGAAACCGTTTTATTTTGGGAAAGACCAAACGAAATAGGTAAGCCGGTTTCACGAATGATTTTTTGACGTAATTCACTGGCATACGTAAGGGTTCCAAAAAAACGGTCCATGCCCGTAAAATCCATATAAAACTCATCCACCGAAGTTTTTTCATACAGTGGTGAGGCCTCCCGAATGATGTCCGTAACCATACGGGAATAGTAACTGTAGGTCTCTGAATTGCCCTTAATTACGATGGCTTCTGGACAGCGTTCCTTGGCCATTTTCATCGGCATAGCCGAATGAATCCCAACACGTCGCGCTTCATAGCTGCATGAAGCCACAACGCCACGGTCGCTGGTACCTCCAATAAGAATAGGTTTTCCGTTGAGGCGACTATCAAGAAGCCGCTCACAGGAAACAAAAAAGGTGTCTAAGTCCATATGGACAATGTTGCGCAAAAGAGCCATGGATAATGTATTAAAATTATACCGTACTGCGCGTTGAATTGCTATCTTTGAGTGACACAAAAGTAAGGTAAATAATTATATTCTAATCAAATTTATAGATTAATTTTTAATCAAATGAACTTAAAGCTTTTATTTATTGGAGCCAGCGTAGCATTACTCACGTTGAATTGTAGTACAAAAAATCAAAAGAAAAAACCTTCGCATCCGACAACACCTGAAGTAGTTGAAACAAAACCCAAATACGATAGCATCTGCATAAGCGACAAGGGATTGACGGGTTATTTCAAGGGACCGGAATACAACGAAGAGGGAGACATTGCGCATCAGTTTTCAAATACAGTAGCCAACCGCGTCGGTGAATATTTAAAAGATCGGTATACTAAAAAATGTTACTTAAAAGTAGACTTGGAGGGAATCAAAATCATCACGAACGGTTTAAATCAAGTAGATAGCGTGTATTATGCCATTGAGATGCCATTTAAACGGGTGGCCAAGTGTGATGCGTTTACCGGAATAGAGCATTGCGGGAGTTGGAATTACCAACCTATAATTTTCTTAAATAAACGTTTTAAAGAACTCAAAGAAGGATTATCGGAACGATGTAGTGTGGGGAAACCTGCGTATAAATATTACAAAAATGCGGAAGGATTTCAAGAATATTGGATCCAATTTAAACACAAAGATTACCAGTCAGACTGCATCAAACAATAAAAATTGTTAAGGAAGACAACATACGCTAAAAAGATACTAGCTTTGATTAAAATTAAAACAACATGAAAAAAGGAATTATTGCACTCATTGCCATTGGAGGTATTTTACTGCTAGGTTTTTTAGCCTATTACAACGCATACAACAAAGCCGTTGGATTGCAAGAAACAGTAGATGAGAAGTGGGGTAACGTACAATCGGCCTATCAAAGACGGTTGGATTTAATTCCAAACCTTATGAAAACAGTAAAGGCAGCAGCGAAGAATGAAAAAGAAATCCTAACCCAAGTAACTCAAGCGCGCGCTGGAATCGTGGAAGCAAAAACACCCGAGGATATGGAACTAATGGGTAAAAAAATCAATACAGCCATCAACTTGATGTACGAGGCGTATCCAAACATACAATCCACGCAAAATTTCCGCGACTTCCAAGTGCAATTGGAAGGAACTGAAAATCGAATTAAGCGTGAGCGCGATGTGTACAACGAATCCGTAAAAAATTACAATACCCACATTCGCGGATTCTTTACGAGCATGTTCTTAAACAAAGAAACTTTCCCACGAAAAGAAATGTTCAAAGCCATGACTGGAGCTGAGGATGCACCAGACGTTAACTTTGAATAAGATGCTAAGCGAACTTGACAAAAAATCGATCCTTAACGCGATTCAGTCCGCGGAAGAAATAACCAGTGGTGAAATCCGTGTTCACATCGATAAAAAAGGTGGAAAAGACCCCTTTAAAGAGGCCAAGCGTGTATTCGAACGCTTGGGAATGACTAAAACAAAAGAACGCAACGGGGCATTAATTTACCTTTGTTTCAAAAGAAAACAGATTGCCATTTTAGGCGATCAAGGCATCAACGAAAAAGTTCCTGAAGGATACTGGGATGAACTCTATCACAGCATGGCAACAGCATTCCGAAACGAGCAATATGGACAAGGCATTTGTGAGGCGATTGAACAGATCGGTGAAAAATTAAGCGCACATTTTCCGGTGAACGCAGACAATCCAAATGAATTAAGTAACGAAATCACCGAAGCATGAAATTTGCAGTAATCTTCATTTTTACGTGCTTTACAGCATTCAGCCAACTCCCTGCCAAGCCAACCAATCCACCAAGAGCATACAACGAATTTGGCAAGGAACGACTGCTCAGTGAGGCTGAAGCTGACACCATAGAAAATGAACTCCGCGCCTTTGAAGAAGCTACTTCTAATGCGATTGTCGTCGTGGTGGTTGACGACTTAAAAGGGATGGAAATCGAGCAATTTGCAGATGAGTTAGGCGAAGCATGGGGTGTTGGGACGGCAGAACGAGACAATGGAATTGTTATGCTCATTAAGCCATTTGGTGAAGGACGGCGTCAAGTTACGATTCGAACAGGTCGAGGATTAGAAGGAATCATTCCGGATTTAGTTTGTAAAGACATCATTGATAAAGAATTTATTCCGAATATGAAAGATGGAAATCCCATGAAGGGAATCCAACAATCAATAAAAGTACTTAAAGCCCTGGCCAAAAAAGAATACAGCTATAAAGAGTATCAAAAGCCAAGCATAGGAAGCATAATTGGTGCTATTTTCGCTTTACTGGTTTTCATTCTTGTGATTTATTCCATGATCAAAGGTGGCCGAGGAACAACGATTGGCGGCCGGGGATACCGCGGTGGATTTTGGGGCGGATACGGCGGTGGTTTTGGCGGCGGAAATAGTGGTGGATCATCCGGAGGGTTTGGTGGATTTGGCGGTGGAAGTTTCGGCGGTGGCGGAGCCAGCGGCGATTGGTAGAAACAAAAAAAGGTTAGCTAAGCCAACCTTTCTTAATTTTTTAAGCTATCGTTTAGATATTCTCGATAATTATTGCGGAAGCTCCTCCTCCTCCATTACAAATGCCTGCGCCTCCAATCTTAGCGTTGTTTTGTTTCAATACGTGAAGTAAGGTAACAATTACTCGAGAACCAGAATTTCCTAGTGGATGTCCAAGCGCTACCGCTCCTCCGTTAACATCAACTTTAGCAGGATCCAATCCGAGTATCTTAGTATTTGCGATACCAACTACTGAAAACGCTTCATTTAATTCCCAGAAATCAACATCTGAAGTACTTAAGCCTGCTTTCTCTAGCGCCTTAGGAATCGCTATGGATGGTGCAGTAGTAAACCACTCAGGCGCCTGTGCTGCATCGGCATAGGAAACAATCTTAGCCAGCGGCTTTAAGCCTAATTTCTGAACCATTTCCTCAGACGCTAATACCAAGGCAGAAGCACCCTCGTTAATCGTTGACGCATTTACCGCAGTAATCGTACCTTCTTTGTCAAAAGCGGGTCTTAAGGAAGGAATTTTATCTAAAAATACATTCGTGTATTCCTCGTCTTTGGTCACCATCACAGGGTCACCTTTACGCTGAGGAACTGGTACAGCCACTATTTCATCGTTAAATTTCCCTGCTTCCCATGCAGCGGCTGCCCGGCGATAGGATTCAATTGCAAAGGCATCTTGATCTTCACGTGAAATGTTATGCTCCTTTGCGCACAATTCTGCGCAATTCCCCATAGGGACATTCGAATACACGTCTAACAACCCATCTTTGGTTATGCCATCTAACATGGTGATGTTTCCGAATTTCGTTCCATTTCTTCCACTTACATAATGAGGGGTTTGCGACATGCTTTCCATTCCGCCAACTACCACCACGTGATTGTCTCCGGCAAGAATTGATTGAGCCCCTAACATAATGGATTTCATTCCTGAAGCGCACACTTTATTCACGGTAGTACACGGTACGTTTTGACCTAAGCCAGCACCTAAGGCTGCTTGACGCGCGGGTGCCTGACCAACACCTGCTTGAAGGACATTCCCCATAAAAACTTCATCAATGTGATCAACGCTCACTCCGGAACGCTCTACGGCAGCTTTTATAGCTATAGAGCCGAGTTTAGTAGCTGAAATAGAAGATAAGCCTCCAAGAAATGAGCCCATAGGCGTTCGAACAGCAGAAAGAATGTAAACAGTTTTTGACATGGCGTAATATTTTGTGCAAATGTAGAGAAATAATCATTTTTAATCCCAATTCATCTCAATAACTTGAATCGATTCCTTATTTTTGTCTTATGTCAATTTCTGCATCATCCTCCCTTTTTTGGTTGCTCTTACTATTGGCAATTTCGATAACAATTACCTGGTATTTTTACCGAAAAAATGATTGGTTAAGTAGTCAGAAACCAGGGGTTAAATGGGGCATCCCCTTGCTGAGGGGTACTGGGATTTTTCTTTTACTTACTTTGCTTCTTGAAATCACCTTATTGGTAAACCACACCGAAGTGGAAGAACCAATTCTCATTACGATATTGGATAATTCAAGCTCTATTTTGCAGTATAAAGACAGCAATCAGACAAAACGGACGATGAATAAACTCATTCAAGATGTTAAAGATCGTTTTGATGGAAGATATCAATTAGCATTTTACACTGCCGGGGAATCGTTCAAGGAAAACGGGATGCTCACCTTAAAAGAACAAGAATCAAATCACGCCGAAGCGTTTAACTACATTTCTGAGCAGTATTTAAATCGAAATATCGGTGCAATTCTTTTTGCCTCGGATGGTAATTACAACGTGGGAGACAACCCTACCTACCCTGCTGAAAAAATTAATTTGACCCCAATTTTCACCCTTGGAATTGGAGATACTACGCCTAAAAAAGATCAAATTATAACTAATTTATATTACAACGACGTTGTATTTCTGCGCGACGAATTCCCAATAGAAGTAGACCTTGAAGCGTTTAAAATCAAGCAAAAACAGGTAAAAGTTAGCCTTACTCAACAAGGTAAACTATTGGGGTCTCAAGTAGTAAATTACACCAATCAAGAATATACATTCAAGCAAGTTCGATTTGATGTCACTGCAAGCAAGGTTGGATTTCAACCCTTTACGGTAAGCGTAGAATACCTTTCAGGGGAATTCTCCAAAGTAAACAACAGCAAGACGTGCTACATTGAGGTCGTGGATTCACGAAATAACGTTTGTTTTATTTCGAACGGAGTGCATCCTGACCTGGCCGCGCTTCGCGCCGTGGCTTCATCGAACGAAAAC
>JAIXRD010000329.1 GCA_027485365.1 Cryomorphaceae bacterium
ATTGATCTCATTACCACCAAAAAGATCTTCTATTAATGGATTATCATCAGCGATTGAAAACATCGTGTTTGACATGTTCGGAACCAATGCAATAGAGTCGTAAGATTGATTCGTAGGGGTTAAGTTTAAATTTATTCGTAAATAATAAACTTGAACAACGCCGGTAATCTTAGGGTTAAATGCAATGGTTTTGTCTATGTAATTTACGTTAAAGAGCTCCTTTGAAACCGTGTCGTTTTCATAAATGCAATAAACACTTCCGGGTAAAATCGATAAGGAATCTATTTGCTGTGGTGTTGCTTTTGATATCAGTTCGCGAACTTGATAACTTGATTGCCCGAATAGAGTCCCTCCAAGGAGTAGCAGGATCCATAAGCACCAAGTATTCTTCATTTTTACGAAATTACGCAATGTAAACTAACGGGGTTTGCTAATTTTGATTGTAATTTAATGTAAATGAGATATCTCTTAATTCTTCTCTGCGTTCTTACGCAAACGGTCTACAGTCAAGACACCTTATTAATTTGGATTGACCCTGAAGGAATTTACACCGGTAACCCTTCGTTGTTTGATGAATTTAATGGCCGCAAATTAGATGAATCAACCTGGTATGGCTATTATCCTTGGGGAGGTTTGTCTTTGGATGCAAACACCTATACAGACCCGCGCATGTGTGAACAATCTGGCGGGGTATTGAAGCTTTCCGTTGACACTGTGAATGAATGGCGGTCCTTTCCGGATTGGATGATCGACCAAGAAAAAATCAGTAAAACACCAAGCTTAATGCAAAACGGGAAGGTACAGATTAATCGTTTAACTGCTGCTGCTTGGAGTAAAAAACAATTTAGGTTTGGATACTTTGAAGCGCGATGCTTTTTGCCAAAGGGTAAAGGATATTGGCCAGCCTTCTGGCTTTACGGCGGAAATCCGAATGAAGAAATTGATATCATGGAAGCAAAGGGCGAACGAACAACTTCCTATCATGTGGATATACATTGCCCTAATCGCTGTGATCGTATAAAACAGTTTGGAATGATAGACAAGCCTTTTGGTCATTGGGTAAAGACCAAGCAAAAGCTAACCGGAGAATGGGTGACCTTTTCGGGCTTGTGGGCACCCGAAGGGGTATCGTTCTATTTTAATGACCGCCTTGTTGCTCAGCATCAGGCGACGTTTAATACCTCTATGAATTTGATTGCTAATTTTTCATTGGCCATGGATAAGGGACCATTTTCTCCCGGTCCAAACGCAAAGACAGGATTTCCCGCGGAATATTTGATTGACTACATCCGGGCGTGGGAAATCCCTGAGTTAACAAATAACCCCTTGGCTTATAGCGGAATAAGTGAAGCGTCTTTTGTGAAGGTAGTCCCATCTAGGGCGCATGAAGTTAAGTTTGAGTTTTCACCTAACATTTCTTCTGAGTGCAGAATATTTATTGAAAAAGAAGTGCTTGAATCCAACAAGGAGCTGGATTTTATACCAGTAATGGAGCTGGATTTAAATGCAAGAATTCAATACATTGATTATACCTATTGGTCGCCAGGAACCTATTATCTACGAATTGTCAACGGAACAAAAACCAAACAGGTAGCTTTTCTTACACGCCCTTAGGCTTAGTAAAGACAACTTCAAAAAGGCTTGTCCAAAACTTCCCGGTAATATAGGTTTTACCTGTCTTTTGGTTGTACGCAATACCATTTAGGACTTCTCCACTTCCTTTGCCTTTTTGAACAGCTTCTGTGGCGTCAATGGTTGCTATTACTTTTCCAGTAGCTGGCTCGATCACCGCAATCAAATTACTGGTCCAGATGTTTGCGTATATGAACCCATCTATATATTCAAGCTCATTCAATTTTGTAATGGCGCCCTCATGGGTATATACTTGAATGGTTTTTATTTCTTTAAACGTTTTAGGGTCTCGAAATGTAAGGGTTTCACTTCCGTCAGACATGATTAAATATGTGCCATCATAGGTTAGCCCCCAGCCTTCACCGACATATGTATATTGTCGAAGCGGGGCAAATGTTTTTTTGTCATATACGTAGCAGGTATTGTTTTGCCATGTGATTTGAAATAGTTCATTTCCAACAAGAGTAATCCCCTCTCCAAAGATAGGTGCTGCGGCGCTCCTTTTTCGAAGAATTTTACCTGAATTTAAATCAACCTCACCTATCATTGTGGCTCCAATGCCGTTAGGGTCTCCGGTCCCCTCGAAGAGTTTACCTTCAGAAAAAGCAAGCCCTTGGGTAAAAGAGGAGTCATTGTGGACATACTGGTTTTTTAAAACAAGAGACCAAGATGCAGGAGTTACATCTGACAACACATAGAGCACACGTTCGTCTTCGCTGATACCTCGGGTATTGTGTTTGGCAGTTATTTTCAGTTGGTGAGCGCCAAGCGTTAAAAGCCTTTTGGGAATAGAAATTGACGATTTGTTTTGTATGTTCTTATACGTTGATATCAGGCTGTCATCAAGATATAATGATACGGAAACTGGGCCATCTTGAGTTAAAAATGAACTGTTAAAGTCCGACCCAAGTACACACGTTAGACTTCCTTCCGTTTCAAAATAGGCCAAGGGCCCAAATTCTTCTTCAGGTGAAGAAGGCGCAAAACTTTTATAAAGGAATACCCCAGCAACCAGCGAAAGGAAGAAAAGGATAAGTAAGGTTTTTTTATTTTTCATTGCATGTAAGAATAAAATCACAGTCAATACCCTCATGCGAAGTGCTTCCAATTACTCGACCATTCCTGATAACGAATAATTGTGGAGATTGATGTTCGGTGTGATACCTTAGGGCGATTTCATTGGAAATCGAACGGAAACTAAGCAAGTCTAAGACCCAACAATCTGCCTGGAGATCTGTGCAGGACTTCAGGCGTTTAAGCGCCATAGATGATATGATACACCGGGTAGAATGTTTGAAAATGAGTTGAGTGGATTTATGGCTTAACTGCTCAATCTGATCAAGTTGGATAGCGGAGTCTAAGTCTTTAAAATCCATTATTTAAAAATGAAATTGTGATAGAAATCGCACGTCGTTTTCAGAATACAGGCGTAAATCGTTCACGCGATATTTTAATTGGGCAATTCGTTCAACACCCATGCCAAATGCGAATCCACTATATTCTTTCGAGTCTATGCCACACGCATCCAAAACATTCGGATCAACCATGCCGCAACCAAGAATTTCAAGCCAACCGGTGTGTTTGCAAACGTTACACCCGTCCCCCTGGCAAAGCGAACACGAAACATCTACTTCTGCGCTCGGCTCTGTAAAAGGAAAATAAGAAGGCCGTAGCCTAATCTTCGCGGAACCTCCAAAAAAGGATTTCGCAAAAAAGTCTATGGTTTGTTTAAGGTCTGCGAAGGATACGTTTTTGTCAATGTATAAGCCTTCGATTTGATGGAAAAAGCAATGCGCCCGGGCTGAAATCGCCTCGTTTCGATAGACTCTTCCGGGTGAAATTGTTCTAATCGGAGGTTTTTGCGTTTCCATTACCCGAACTTGAACCGAACTGGTATGAGTTCTTAATGAAAGCCCTTCAATAGAAGAATCAATAAAAAAGGTGTCTTGCATATCACGCGCCGGATGATCTGGCGGGAAATTAAGGGCAGAGAAATTGTGCCAATCGTCTTCGATTTCAGGCCCTTCAGATACAGAAAATCCGATCGTTGAAAAAATGTTTGTTATCTCATTGCGAACCAGTGTCAGCGGATGTAGGCTACCTAAGGAGGTGCTGCGCCCAGGCCGGGTTAAATCCAACAGGCTTTTCGGTTGTTTCGCTTGATCATTTAAATTCGCAGATGAAATTATGTTTTCTAAGTGTTGTTTAAGCTCGTTTAAGAGCTGCCCTATTTCCTTTTTTTCTTCATTGGGAACCGTTTTAAAGTCTTGATAGAGCGATTTTAATACGCCCTTAGTCCCTAGGTATTTAATTCGAAAAGATTCCGCTTCAGCATTATCAGCAATAACAATTCCTGAGATTTCGCGTTGAATTTGTTCGATTCTTTCTCGCATAGTGTAACTTTTAAGGGCCGAAGTTGGTTTAAGATGTTAGTTAGCAAAATTAGGATTTTATTTGCAATTGCTTTCTGAATCATTGAGACGAATAAGAAATTGTATTTGAAATTTTCTAAATTTTTGTGTTTCACTAATTTATGTGTTACTTTTGATTGATTGTAAATTGTATGAAAAAACTAATTATTCTCGGAATTACGGCAGCATTTTTATTAACCACAAATGGCTGTAAGTCTAAAGACCCCGCAATACTTAAAGTATTTGTTCGGTCCTCTTCTAATCAATTAATGAGCGGAGCAAAGGTGGTAGTGATTGGAGACCAACAAAGTAATCCGCCTACGGGTTCTTTTGTGGACACTACGTTTACCAATACTTCTGGTTTTACTTCTGTTGATATGGATCAGTACTTCAACACCTCAGGACCAGATAATACGACAGGATATTTTGATATAATTGTCAAGCATAATAATAAAACCGCAACTGGTTACACGCGTTGCCGTGTACATACCACGGCAGTAGAAACTATTTATCTTCCTAATTAATCGTTAAGTTTATTAAAGAAATGAAAAAGAAAACATTGTTATTCGCGGCTTTAAGTATTGCTTTAATCGGCTTGAATGCTTGCGTTAAAAAAGAAGACACCATTGCTAAAATTGAAGTTCGTGATGAGAATAACGCCTTGGTTGAACAAGCCATGGTAGTGTTGCATGGTACCTCAACCTGCAATTGTCCTTCTCAGGTAGTGGTTTATGATACGGCGTACACAAACGCGGCAGGAATTGCCACATTTAATTACAACGAAATTTACCAGCTTGGACAAGCGGGTGTGGCTGTATTAGACATTGAAGCATACAAAGGAAACCGTCAAGGCCAAGGAATTATAAAAATTGAGGCCGAAAAAACCAATGAAGAAACGGTTATTATTCAGCCGTAATTAAGCACTGATTTTGAGGGAAGGGTATCCTTGTGCAGCCAATTCCTCAAGTGATAATGGGAGGGTTTTATAGCTGTTTAAATCAATGCTAAAATGTATCTCTGAATCATACATTTCTTCTTGAATTAAGTCGTACGTTGAAATCTCAGTTAATTGTTTATTAAGTAAGCCCACGACTCTGTTTAAGCTGCTAAAACTCAGCTCAATATAACTATCAATGCATAAATTATTAATGCAGAGTTCGCCGAAACAAAGAACTTTATTGCTAAAGTTGTTAAATTCAATTTTGCGGATTTTAATCGTTTTCATCGCTTGTTTTTACAAAGATTCATTCGGTAGAACGTAATCAATTTACGTGGTGATAATTATCCAAAATAAACTGTGATTTTTAGCTAAATTTGTGGGATGTCTGAAAATCAACAAATGAGTTTTTTACAACACCTGGATGAGTTAAGGTGGCGTTTGGTACGGATTGCTATTGCAGTAATATCCGTTGCTGTCGTTCTTTGGATTTATCAAGAATGGGTAATGAATCATGTGTTTTTAGTACTAAAAGAAAAAGAGTTTATAACCTTTAAACTACTGTGTGCATATTTTGGGGTTTGTGTCTCTGATACAACAGTCAAAATGCAAAGCATGACTGTATCAGGGCAATTTAATTATGCGATGATGATGAGCCTTATGGGGGGATTGATTATTTCCGCCCCCTATATTTTCTATCAAATATGGTCTTTCATCAAGCCAGGTCTGAAAAAAAATGAATTAAGAGCAGCTAAAGGATTAGTTTTTTACGTGAGTTTGTGTTTTTTCTTAGGGGTCTTATTTGGTTATTTTGTTGTTGCACCACTCACTGTACAGTTTTTCGGGTCCTTTCAGATCAGTCCTGAAATTGAGAATAATTTTACGGTTGGGTCTTATATGGGAACGGTTATTTCCACGGTGTTTTACACAGGGATCTTATTTTTACTGCCGATTGTTAGTTTTATTCTTACAAAAATCGGCTTGATCGGACCGGAATTTTTAAAAAAATATAGGAGACATGCCATTGTAGTTATTTTAATCATTTCTGCAGTGATTACCCCGCCGGATATGCTTTCTCAAATTATTGTTTCGATACCTATTATTGTTCTTTATGAAATAGGTATAATAGTTTCAACACGAACAAGTAAAAATAAGAATACGATTGAATAAGCTTGTTTTTACCGTATTGATGATTGCCTTTGGTTTGGGAGTCCTCAGTGCCCAAAAAACCGCTGTGTTTGGTGTAGTTACCGAACAGGCATCAAAATCACCGATACCCTTTGTTAAGGTTAGCTTTTACGGAACAAAAATCTCTACAATTACAGACAGCCTCGGGAGATACAAACTCGAAACGTATTATCCAGTTGATTCCTTACAGATCTATAGTTTAGGTTATAAAGTCGTTCGAATTAAGCTAAAACAAGAGGTTCAACAAGAGCTTAATGTAGCGCTTCGTCCCACATCAAGAGAGGTCAAGGAAATTGTTGTTCTACCTCCGGATGAATTCCCTTCTACTAAATTGCACAAAAAAATTATTGCCCATAAACCTGTAAATAATAAAGAAAAACTTCAGGCGTATCAATATGAAGCGTATAATAAGTTTCAAGTTGATATAAATAATATCGGTTCAGAGTTTTCTTCCTTAGGCCCCGTAAAAAGATTAAACGTTGTCCTCGATTATTTGGATACTTCTACGAATCAAACATTGGTTTTGCCAGCTGTTTTGGCCGAATCCGTGTCTGAATTTTATTTTGCGAACCGCCCGAAACGAAAAAGAGAGGTTGTTAAAGCATCTCGAATTACCGGCGTTGAAAATCTTCAGGCCGCTCAGTTTCTCGGAGACATGTACATAGACATAAATATTTATGAGAATGTAATCGACTTATTCGGTAAATCTTTTATTAGCCCACTTGCAAATTATGCGCGTTCCATGTATCGGTTTTATCTTGATGATTCAACCTATATCGGTAATAAATTCTGTTACAAATTACGATTTGAACCCAAAAATGCAAGTAACTTGACCTTTTATGGCGAAATGTGGGTGCATGATACAACCTATGCAATTCAGTCAATCAAAGCAAATATATCAGAAGGCGCGAATTTAAATTATATTCAAGATTTATATGTTGAACAAGAGTTCGAACAGGTAGAAGAAGAGGTTTGGATGCTTAAAAAAGAAATTCTTTTATTGGATATTCGATTAACCGAGAAGACCAAAATCTATGGTTTTCTTGGGAAAAAAACGAGCAGTCGAAAACACTTTATCATCAATGAACTAAAACCAGATGATTTTTACAATACGTCAACTGCAGTTGAATTTTTGGAGAATTCAAAAACACAAGACCTTGATGCGTGGGACTCACTGCGTCATGAAAAATTGAATAAGACCGAAAATGGAATTTCAGAAATGATCGATACATTAAATAAAACTAAGTATTTCAAAAGCCTTAGAACCTTAACGTATTTTGCTTCGACAGGATATTATCCGATGGGAAAAATTGAATTAGGAAATGCTACTTCATTAATTAGTAGAAATCCTGTTGAAGATACCCGGCTTTCTTTGGCCATCAGGACCTCCAATGCCTTCTCAAAGCGGTTAGAACTTGGGGGAAAAATAGGTTATGGCATTGGGGATGATCGGTTTAAATATTCTAGTTTAATCCGGTTTAATATCACCCCTAAGAAACGGGGCATGTTGTCCACCTATTTTACTTACGATTTAGAACAAATTGGTCAATCACCAACCGCAGCACAATTAGGAAACACTTTCGCTACCGTATTAAATACCGCCCCTTTTGACAAATTAACGTTTGTAAAGAAGATTGGATTTAATTTGGAAAAGGACATTAGAAAAGATTTAATAATCCTAGGCGGATTTGATTGGAAGGATTATACCCCTTTAGGAATAAGTACGTATTTAAGCCCTAATCTAAGTGTTGGTGGTTTTGATACCCTAAGAAATTTAACCACGGCCGAAATAATTACCAGAATAAGGTGGACAAAAGATGAAGAGTTTTTATCTGGACAATTTGATCGAACGAGTGTTGGCTCCGCCTTTCCTATCTTATCCTTACAATGTGTAATTGGCGTGAAGGGTATAGCGGGCAGCATGTATAATTATCAAAAACTTGAATTTCAATTAGAACATTATACACAGCTTGGTGCACTTGGAAGGTTGAGATATGGAACGAGCATGGGGTGTGTTTTTGGTTCAACGGCATTTCCATTCTTAAAAGTTCATGAAGGAAATCAATCATATTGGTTATTACTTACAGCCTATAATAAAATGAATTTTTTAGAATTTATTTCTGATAAATACGCCAGTGCCTTTGTCGAAAATCATTGGGAAGGACTGTTTTTTAATAAAATTCCGGGGATCAATAAACTAAACTTAAGATTCGTTTCAACTGCGCGTGTTTTATATGGAGCGCTTTCAAGCAGACATGCTGACAATGTAATAATACCGGATTATGTTAAATCGTTTGGTCAGGTTCCATATGTGGAATGTTCAGCAGGATTGGAAAATGTATTCAAAGTGCTACGCGTCGATTTTGTATGGAGAGCAACACACAACGTACCAGGAACCAGTCCTTTTGGTGTAAGGGGACGAATCTCATTCAATTTTTAGTAATTTCGAATCATGAAACTCTACACAGAACAAATCCGCAAAACTTACCGGAACCGAAGTGTGGTTGATGGCGTTTCTATTGAAGTTAGTCAAGGGGAGATTGTTGGATTACTTGGTCCGAATGGTGCAGGAAAAACCACCTCATTTTATATGATCGTTGGTTTGGTTAGACCGGATGAAGGTAAAGTTTTTTTGGACGGAACAGAAATTACAAAATTACCGATGTACAAGCGAGCTCAATTAGGCATTGGTTATTTACCACAAGAGGTTTCGGTCTTTCGTAAATTAAGTGTTGAGGACAATATTCTCGCAATTTTAGAAATGACCGATTTATCAAAGGCGCAACGAGAAGAAAAATTAGAAAAATTACTTTCCGAATTTTCTTTAAATCATGTCCGAACAAACTTAGGAAATCGCCTTTCCGGAGGAGAAAAACGCCGAACGGAAATTGCTCGAGCCTTAGCCACCGACCCGAAGTTTGTGTTGTTAGATGAACCGTTTGCTGGGGTAGATCCCAGTGCTGTGGAAGATATTCAGTCTATTGTGGCCGATTTAAAAAAACGAAATATCGGAGTGCTCATTACAGATCATAATGTTCAAGAAACCCTTTCCATTACGGATCGTGCGTATTTGTTGTTTGAGGGAAAGATTCTTAAAAGTGGCTCCGCCGAAGATTTAGCAAATGATGAACAGGTTAGAAAAGTATACTTAGGACAAAACTTCGTGTTGCGTAAGTGATTATCTTAACAAACGAACCGAGCCGGTAAGTTGTTGCCATGCGCTTGGGAATTCACAACCCCGATACCTGATATTATACGTATACGTGCCATCTTGAGCCGGCATACCATTAAATGCTCCATCCCAACCCTCTGCTAGATTATCTGTTTCAAATACGCGTTGTCCCCACCGGTTATAGATAATAAATTCCCATTCATTTATTTCAAAGGTTGTCTCTGCTTTAAACACATCATTTTTTCCGTCCTGGTCGGGAATAAACGTATTCGGTAAATAGATCGAAAATGGAAACACCATGACGGTTTCTCGAGTAGAATCTTTACAACCAAATTCATTTGATACCGTTAGCGTAGGATAGTCTGTTCCTGTATTTTGATATTCATGGGTGAAATCCGGCAACTCAGAATAAAATCCAAGTTGGTCGTATATATAGCTGTAGCTAGTTGCACCAATAGATTGATTGGTAAACGTAACTTCATTATCGCACACATCTATTTGATTCGGGCTTAAGCTAAATGCTGCGATCGGCGAGGGATTTACAGCAATTAAATCTTGCTGAAGCAAATTGAGGGTATCAATACACCCTTCAAGCGTTGTCATTGTAAGGCCAACATTATAGTTACCAACCACGGTATACACGTGAAATCCATTGAGGCTGTTCGAAGTGGCCCCATCCCCAAAGTCCCAACTATAGGTTGCCGGTCCATCAGAGCTTGAGGTATTGATAAAGGTTGCCGAAAAGGGGACACACTGTAGGCCCGGAATCATCGTAAATCCAATGGTTGGCTCAAAATAGACATACACGCTGCCTTGTATCGAATCTATGCAATTATCAAATGCGCCGTATAGCGTTATGGGCTGAAACCCAGCTTGACTGAAGCCTACAGGATAAACATCAACGCTATTTGCTGTCTGCGGAATTCCGTTAGGACCGAAATCCCACCAATAGGATGCGGAAGGGGGGCCACTGACGGTTCCATCAAACGTATATAAACCGCCGTTGATACACAGGGAATCTGTATTTGAATAAGATAACACAAGGGGTTCGTTTATCGTGATGCTTAGGGTATCCGAATCGCTGCAATTCAGACCAGAACTTACATTTAAAATAACTTGGTAAGTTCCCGAATTCGCATAAGTATAGGTTGGAGCGATTGCATTACTTGTGTCATTAGATTGCCCATTCACCCCAAAATCCCAATGGGTAATTAACGCGTTGCTAGAGGCATTGCCAAATGGTACGGTTAGACCAATACAGTTTACGTTTTGTGGAGCTGTGGCTTGTGCAACAGGTACATCAAAGATAAAAATTGAGTCAGTAAAAGACGTGATGCAGTCTCCGTTATCACCATTGATTGTTATGGAATGAAATCCAGGAGAGGCAAACGTAACATTTGGAATAGATAGACCAGAGGCACTTTGTATGGAAGCCGTGTTGTCAAGAGCCCACGTATAGGTTCCAATCCCAGGAGGTGCACTGCTAATTCCTGTAAAATTAAATTGATTCCCTACGATACACAAAGAGTCTTCGCTCGACCATGATACCGAAAATGGATTGTTTACCGTGACCGACATATAAGCCGTGTCCGTACAGGGCTGGCCCGGATTTACGATAAGTGAAACATTGTACGTACCAGGAGAGGGATAAGTAAATCCAGGTTGCGCTTGATTACTTACATCATTCGTTACACCGGGTACCCCAAAATTCCAAGCGTAGGCAGAACCACCATAGGAGTTGTTTACAAAATTCACGGTTAATCCTTGACAATAAGAAACAAAGGTTGGAAGTTGTTCTTGTGCAGGCAATAAGGCTTGTAGGGTAATATTACAATCAAACACTCTAAATAAGAAGTCCCTTACGGTAGACCCAATTACAATTCCATTCCGTGTTTCGGTTACTTTAACTCCAACTACAAACAAACCCACATTTTGCGGAGTGACCAACATCATTCCTGTATTCGCATTGATGGTAATTCCTGAACCAGGGCCTAGCGGTGTAGTGGCGTTATATCCCGGATTCCACATGACCGGTGCATAGGGTGGAGCTGGAGTTTGCGGCGGTAAAGGCGTAACAGAGCTTGCACCGGCGTAAGGCGTTACCAAGGAATATGTTAACAGATCACCATCTGGATCTGTAGCTCCATGATTAAAGGTAATTGATTCTGTATTGCATAGTAATATAGGAGGATAATTCGTGAATCGCGGCGAACTGTTTTGATAAAGTGATCCATTACCCAAATTACTTCCTGGGATGTGGGTAGTCA
>JAIXRD010000288.1 GCA_027485365.1 Cryomorphaceae bacterium
AGTGTACGTTTTTACCAATTTGCGCACAACTTCCAACGGTCGCCCAAGTATCTACCATAGTACCTGAATCCACGTAGGCACCTATATTCACATAAGAAGGCATTACAATTACTCCCGCAGCAAGGAATGAACCGTATCTTGCACTCGCTCCGGGTACAACGCGAATACCCAAGGCAGCATAGTTTGTTTTGAGTCTCATTTTATCATGAAATTCAAAAGGACCAACTTCCATGGTTTCCATTTTTCGGATGGGAAAATACATAACGACGGCTTTTTTTATCCACTCGTTAATCGTCCATGTGCCATCTGATTCTGGTTGGGCTACACGCATTTCACCTTTATCAAGGGCTTCAATGATGGTTTCAATTGCGTCACGTGTTGCTTTTTCGCTCAATAATGCGCGGTTTTCCCAAGCGGCTTCAATGATTGTTCTTAATTCCATAGCCCTGCAAATGTAAATTAAAAGTTATTCGTTTTCTAAATCATCTATGAAATCTATATGAAGATTATGTGAATTACAGTGTATAGAGTCAATTTAGTTATGTTTGTAGGTATGAATCCTACCCAAATTTCTACGAATACAGGCAAAACAATTCCAGGTGCGAACAAGATGCTGTTAGTTCTTACCCTAATTAATTTGTTTAATTTTCTTGATCGCTACGTGCTATCAGCGGTATTAGAACCAATCAAAGCGGACTTGCACATCAAGAATGATGGAGACATGGGACGGATGGCCACTGCATTTATGTTGGGGTATTTTCTTACTTCACCAATTTTTGGATACTTAGGAGATCGGTTGTCGCGAAAAAAGCTAATGGCCATTGGGGTCATAGGTTGGAGTTTGGGGACTTGTTTAACGGGTATTGCTCAGGGTTTTTCGTTTATGATTTTTTGCCGGGTTATGGTTGGGTTAGGCGAAGCAAGTTTCGGCGCCATTGGTCCAGCGGTTATTTCGGATGCGTTTGAAGCTAAACGTAGGAATAAAGCGATTACCATATTTTCTCTTGCTATACCATTAGGTGCTGCGCTTGGCATTGCGCTGGGAGGAGTTATTGCTGCACAATTAGGGTGGCGTAATGCCTTTTTTATTACGGGTATTCCCGGATTTTTCTTGGCAGCTTTGTTGTTTTTTATTCCTGAACCGGAACGAGGTCAAAGTGAAGAAAAGGAAGTTTCAAAGGAAAAAATCACCGTGAAGCGGTTGTGGTCCTTGTTTTCCAATCGAGAATATCTCTTTGTAAACTTGGGGTATATCTTTTACACCTTTGCAATGGGAGCTTTCTCCTTTTGGGGGCCTGCCTTTTTGAGTCGCGTGCACGGAATGGATATTGCCGATGCTTCGCTCTTCCTAGGTCCAACCTTAGTGGTGGGAGGAATCCTTGGGACCTTGATTGGGGGATATTTTGCCAATAAATGGCGAGAAAAGAGTCCTTCAGGCTATGCCAAACTCTTGTTGATTTCTGTATTGTGTGCGGTGCCTTTTTCTTTTGTTTCTTTTCTGACTGAGAATACCTTGCTGAGTATGATCTGTATCGCCTTATCCTTAATATTTCTTTTTCAATCAACTGGACCAATTAACACCGTTATTGTGGAAAGCGTAGCTCCGAACATGCGCGCATCAGCTATGGCCATTTGCATATTTATGATTCATGCCTTTGGTGATTTATGGTCGCCTGAGTTGGTGGGAAGGGTGTCTGATCAATTTGGCGGTAACCTGCGTATTGGTATGCTAATCTTACCTGGAGCTTTTCTTTTGGCTGCTTTCTTTTGGTTTTTCCTTGTAAAAGAACAGGATAAAAAAGGGGAGCAGGTGAGTTAAGTCTATTCGCGGAATTACGCTGTTCCACGGGAATTCAATTCCCGTGGAACAGAATCAATTCCCGTTTACGTAATCGCTCAGGTATTGGAACGGTTCGTTGAGTGTTCCTTCGAAGGTGGTTTCTGAAGCTCTGTGAATAATTTGATCCGGGTCTTCACCCAACAACCTTGGAAATACGTGCTTCAACAATTCACTTCCAAAATCCTCAGAGGCATCTTTAGGTAATTCACAGGGTAAATTGTCTACGGCCATCACAGCCACCGCATTGGCTTCCATCATATCGCATTCTTCGTTGGTGTTTGGATTCCAACCATACATTGAATTCCCAATTTTTGACGGACGAATCGTACATGCAATCGGTCCTGCAATGTCACAAGAGATGTCCGCTACAACCTTTAAGCGACTCGCTGCTTGGAAATCTGCTTGTGTAAGGAGTACCGGGGCTTTATTATCCCAATAATGACAAGGAACATACATATCTGAGCTTAGCGCATATTGATTCAATATCGAAGTGTATTCAGAAGGATTGGCATAAAATGCCGCTTTTTCGAATCCTCCGTTGGCATCGCGATAATAGTCAGCTGCTTCCAGTTGACAATAAACGGGTTCATTGAAGGTTTGTGTTAGGTATTCTTCTGGACTTACTTCCTTAATGGGCAATAAATCAATGATTTCTTTGGCGCCATGTCCAACACGACCAAAACCTGTGACAAGACATCTGAAATTTTCGGGAAGTACCACCTTTTTCAATTCTTCTTCAACTTCCTTACGATCATGGCATGCATGCGCTGGTTTTAACGAATAGGTTCCATGCTTTAATCCATAGGTCAGAAATCCATTATAGCAGCCAACAATTCCTGCATAGCGACCAAATCCAATTAAACGCGTTCGGTATTTATCCTTTATCACCTCGTAATCGATTAAACGAATTTTTTGGTCTAACAAGGCACGCAGTAATTCACGGTTGTATGGCTGTTTTTTAATGGTGTGTGAAAAGAACATAAACGTTTTCCCGGGAATCAATGCAGGAATAGGAACTTCCTTTACGCCAAGAATAATATCACAATCCGATAAGTCATCTACCACTTCAACGCCATGATCAAGATATTCCTGATTAGTAAATGTGCGAATAGGGCTAGATTGCACCACTACTTCAGCCTGAGGATACATCGTTTTTAACACCTTACATTGCTTAGGGGTAAGCGGTGTTCTGAAATCTGGCGGGACTTTCCCTTCTTTAATTACGCCAATACGAATTGGTTCCATGCGTGTTATTTTTGCAAGTAAGCGTCAATAAATTCTCTAATACAACCTTCTCCACCTTTAGTGGATAAAATAATGGAGCAAACGGATTTTACTTGGTTTACTGCATCCGAAGGACACGCTGCCAGTCCTACATGGGTCATAACTTCTAAATCATTAACATCATCTCCAATGATGGCCACATGTTTCAATTCAATACCAAGTTCATCGCACCAGGATTTGAGAATCTCCATTTTCGCTTGTTGTCCAACATAACAGTGGCTAATCCCTAATAATTCGGCACGTTTCTGCACCATAATTTTTGTGAATCCAGAGGAAATAATCCCAACCTTAAATCCTTTTTTTGTCAGACCTATAATGCCTAAGCCATCCTTGGTATTAAATTTTTTTATTTGGTCACCTGATTCTGTCCAATACATGCCACCATCAGTCATTACCCCATCAACATCTAAGATTAAAAGCTTGATGTCCTTTAATTTCTTTGCAATATGATCTGCATGAAATAAGGGTTTGAATAAAAGCGACATAAGATCAAGGCTGTATTCATCAGCAATCGCTTCCAAGTCGTACAAGGTCAATTCTTTAACTTCATCAACTTCTAAATCCGCCAAGAAATCATTGTAATGCATTCCATGTTTGGCGCACAATCCTTTAATATTTTGTTCTAGATACATCATACGATTTGATACCCAACCGCCGCAGCTACAGGTTTTAATTCATGATACAATTGTTCAAATGCTTCATAGGTCAATTGCTGAGAAGCATCGGATTTTGCCACCTTGGGATTCGGGTGCGTTTCAATCAGTAATCCATCAATTCCCATGGCAACGCAGGCTTTTGCTAAGGGAGCTACGCCGTATACATAACCCATAGCGTGTGAAGGGTCCAGAATCACTGGAAGATTGGTGTATTCTTTTAACCATGCCACACCACATAAATCTAAGGTAAAGCGTGTTCCTGTTTCAAACGTTCTAATACCCCGTTCGCATACCATAACGTTTGGATTTCCTCCGGATAATACAAACTCTGCCGCTTGCACTAATTCTTGTAAGGTGGTTCCAAACCCACGTTTAATTAAAACGGGTTTTTGAATCTTAGCACATGCTCTTAATATTCCTTGGTCATACATGGCTTTAGCACCAATCTGAATGATGTCGGTATGCTCAATGATTTCATCAATGTGTGTGGCATCTCGAGCTTCTGTGATTACGGTAAGCCCATGTCGTTCACGCATTTTAGCCAACAATTTTAGTCCATCTAATCCCATACCTTGAAATGAATACGGACTTGTTCGGGGTTTATAAGCACCTCCTCGAAGGGTATTTAAGCCAAGGGACTTTAATAACTGTGCAGCACTTTCAATTTGCTCTTCCGATTCTACCGAACACGGACCACCGATGAGTACGGTATGGTTTGTTTGGCCTCCTATCGTGGTAGCGCCGAAATTAATGGTACGTGTTTCCGCGTTGTACCCTCTGCTGGCTAATTGCATATCATTCGGGAAAACCCATGATGCTTCCGCATGTTCAACCAATCCATCGGGAACCTCTTTCATTGAGGATCCGGTAATTAGTGTATGTGCGCCATCGAAAATATGAAAGGCTTTATGAGTTGTTGCCAGTTGTTCGGCTTGCGCTCCGCTTAGGGTTGATTTTAGTTTTATGATCATAATTCACCTTTTATCAGGTTAACAAAATTAATGATGCCTACGGCTTGATGTTGTTCATTCACCACCGGTAGATACATCACGGGGAAGCTTGTGCGTTTTAATACCTGCAATAAATCTATAACCGATTGCTTAGCAGATATGGTCAAGGGATGTCGATTGACAAGCGATTCTGGTGTAATGGTTTGCTTGTTTTTTAACTGATTTAACAGTGCCTTACGAATGTCCGCACTTGATACAAGCCCCACTAAGGCGTCATGTTCATCTGTTACCAAACAAAACCCGAGACTCCCTGATTCAATGGTCTCAAGAATTGATACCGTAGAACAGGTAGCAATCTGAACCACCGGACATTCCTCTAGGGGCATCATGAAATCTGCGATTTGATAGGCAGAAGCGTGATTACGTGTGGTTAAATTCATTAGGGCATGACCAATGCTCGGTCCTTTGAACAAATACGAGCCTGAAACAGCGGTACTTACTCCCATGTTTCTTAGGATGAAGGATACTTCTCCGTTAACGCCCCCATCCACATGAATGGATTTGTTGGGGTAGCGTTTTCGAAAGGTTCTAATTTTTTTGAAATTCTCTTTATCGAATACACCGCCGGATTGGCCGGGCACAGTGGCCATAATCAGAATGAAATCACACGAAGTGTGGGAATCAAATGCATCTACGGAAGTTGGTGTGGTGATGGCAACGCCTTTGGCAGCAGTTAATTCATTTGGCCAATTTATAGGTTCTACTAAGGGCTCTAATTGAAAAGTTACGTATTCCACAGGAACTTCTAGCAAACGCTGGTAATATTTAGATGGGGTAGGCGTAATGATGTGCAAATCCACCGGAATATTACTGATTTTTCTTAGCGCCACGATATCGTCAAATACACTGAGGTCATCGTTACAATCCACGTGAAAAAGATCCACTTGATGGGCATCCAACGCGCTGATGGTTTGCGCTAAGTCGTTGCGTGAATCACTGTAAATTGAAGCTGAGATCTTCATCGCGACAAAGGTACGTAATCTAGTGCGACGAATACGCTATTTACATTTTCCTTTTTTATATTTTGTTTTACCTTCTATGCATTGAATTACCGCTTCATTTTGGTAGGTATTTCCCTCGCAATCACAAACAGGGTCGTAATAGTTCGGGTTGATGTCAATTAACTCGCAGGCCCATTTTTCGTGTTCAATACATCCTCCTTTCTTGCAAGAACTAAGTATAAATAAGGAAGATATGCTTAAAACAAAGATTATTTTTTTCATTCGAAGGTTTTTAATTGACTGGATGTAAAATCCCACTCAGGGGTATCTAAGGGTTGACCAAAACCAAGGTCGTACCACGGACATCCAGGAGTTGCTGGATTATCTAGGATTTGAATTTCTTGAGCGGGCATGAAGCTTTGAGCCAACATGAATTTAACTTTGCCTTCTTTGTTTATGCACTTATCCACTACAATGATGGCATGTCCATAGGAATAGCCTGGCGGAGGTCCTGTAACAAATACATCCCCAATCTCAAGGGTTTCTATGGCTTTAAGTTTTAATTGTTGATTGAGCGACGTGGTATTGGCAGTGTTGAAAACAGATTCTAAATAGGTCCAAAGGTTGGTTTTGTCTGGTGTTCTTCCTGCTAGCCATGTGGTATAAGAGAAGGTTTTACCGCTTGCTTGTCGAAAAGAAATCTCTTTGAATCTTGATTGACTAAAGAGGTAATCCGCTCGAAGTCGCATGACGGCATCTGCGCATTGATGCAAGTCTTTTTTACCGATGGGAAGATCCACAACCGCCAGATAGGTTTGGTAGTTGGGTTTGACTGTTCCATCGAATTCCTTTACCTCACTACCATCCTTTTTAAGAGGTAAATTTTGCAAAAAGGTACCAAATGAATTTGAGTCTAGGGATTCACGTTTGTAACCCTCTGGGGTATTAAAACGCGTCATCACCATATTCCCTTTCGGATTTATGGGTTCAAACGTTTCCTTTTTAATGGGATCAGTTTCAGATTTAGGTTTATCGGCTTTAATATTTTCATCACAAGAAGCAAGGGTAAGTGCAAAAGGTATAATAGGAACGAGTAAAAAGTTAAGGATTGATTTCATGGTTAACATATTTAATTGATTTGTTACCGCTTTTCAACGCATTTTAGCTGAATGGTTTCACCTACCATGCAAATTGACCCAACCGGAAATGGACTGTAACTGAAATAAATCTTCTGATTTTCCGCTAGTAAACTGCTGTCAAACTCACCTAAATTGACAGGTTCAAACGTTTTTCCATTGGCTTCAATCACCCATCCACACCCATCAAATCCTGTAAGATTCTTGAGTTTTCCTTTGGTTGCCCCTGTACATGAGGTGCTTTTAGAACAACTAACCAATAGCGCCAGACTGATAATTGATATCCATTTCATGACTTAAAAGTAGTGAAAAAGTAGGAATTCTGGACATTGGGATATTAGGACTCTTGGACTTTTGGATATTAGGACTTTTGGTCTTTAGAAAAAAATCCATTTTCCTCCCTTGAGGGAGGATTAAGGAGGGTGACCATGGACTTTAGGACGTCGTGACTTTAGGATGCAAGTGCCTGAAAGCGGCCCTTCGATACGTCCTTCGGACTACTCAGGTACCGCTTTAACTCAAAAAAATATACATCTAGTGCGGTACCTGAGCTTGTCGAAGGGCGCACCCATAGAAATTCAATAATTACCGAAACGCACAATTTTCAGGATTGAAGCCCGCCGAAATTTTTCCCACTTGCACGCACCCTGAGTAGTCCGAAGGACGTATCGAAGGGTGCGCAATATCTTAATGTCTTTAGGATGTTAGGACTTTTAGACTTTTGGAGATTGGGACTAATAATTGTTCTAAATGTTTTAACATCTTAACGTCTTAACATCTTAATGTCTTAACATCTTAACGTCTCAATGTCTCAATGTCTCAACGTCTTAACGTCTCAACGTCTTTCCGTCTAATTATAAAAAAAAGAGGGGCAAGCTACTTTTATCGCACCGCTACAACCTCATACCTTTGCTACGTTCCCGTCCTGGAGGATTAAGAGGGAGCTGGTCGTAAAAGACTTACCCCGTGCAAATGTAGGTAGATTTTATTAAAAGTAAAAAGGAACTTATGGATTAAAGAAGTTCAAGGTTTGCTCACAAACGGCTAAGAGGTGCTCTGGGAGATTCGGTTTTTCCCAAGGATTGCTTGCTCCGAACACGTGATCTGCACCTGGAATTACATGAAGGGTAGTTTGACACCAAGCCGCAAGTGCTTCACCTTCAGCGATTGAAACGGAGTTGTCCTTATCCCCATGAACAACGAGAATGGGTATGGGTATGGCCTTTATGGCTAGTTCAATGGTTAAGGTTGTTTCGTTTTCTATGAAATCTTGGTACAGGCTATAATGCTGCGGTAAGTGTTGTCGTGTGCGTCCATTGAGGATTGTTCGGATTCCTGAATGCTTCCATTGTTCAAGCGCACTGCCTGTAGGAAAGCGTGAGCCAATATCAGCGATAGATGCCCACAATGCTATTTTATCGGTTTGTGCCTGTTTGGCGTGTAATATTACATCGCCTCCTCCGCGTGAATGCCCGATGAGAAAGGTAGCTTCAGCTTGAATGAGTGTATCTATATGAGAACGGAAATACGCGATATCCGCTATCTCATAGGAATAGGTGTTTTGAGCAAAGGCTTCTTCGTCTGGAAAATCTATTCCTTGGGTACTTGTGCCTCCGTTGTGGGTGAGGTTAAATTTCGCAAAGGCAAACCCGTGCGAAACAAAATAAGATTGAACCAGATGCCACGCCCCCCAATCTTTGAACCCCATGAATCCATGGACAAAAATTACTAAGCGTTTATTCCAATGGGTAGGAACTTCTAAATCGAACAGGCTTTTTCTACCCGCAGAACCTATATATATGCCATTGTTAATCCGGATGGCTTCCATGACTTAGTTGATTTTAAAACACACGTATTTTATTACGTGTCCTTTCGAATGGAACAACTGCTCATAATGCGTTTTAATGCTAAAGATCTCCCGTTGTGCAGGGTCTGTTTCAGTTTCTAGCGTTGCATATAAATCCGGGCGGTAATCTATGATTGGATACCCGTGTTCTTCAATTTGCTCCATGGTAAATTCGAAGAGTAAATCGTTGTCCGTTTTCATGTGTACCAATCCACCCGGTTTTAAAAACTTCCGGTATCGTTCAATAAACATTAATGAACTCAAGCGTTTCTTGGGTTTTTGTGGTTGAGGATCGGAAAAGGTTAACCAAATTTCATCAACCTCATTCGGTCCAAACAGCGCTTCAATAAAATCTATGCGCGTGCGCAAGAACCCTACGTTGGTCATGTTGAGGGTTAAGGCTTCGCGTGCCCCAATGAACATGCGATTTCCTTTAATATCCAATCCGAGAAAATTGGTTTGCGGATACATTTTCGCCAAGCCAACTGAATATTCTCCTTTACCACAGCCTAATTCTATAATGAGTGGCTTGTCATTTTTAAAAAAATCTCGGTGCCAATTACCGCGCATTGGAAAGGGTTGATTGCGTTCGTATTCTAATACGTTTTCAAAGGTTTTTATTGCTGCAAATCGTGCGAGTTTATCTTTTCCCATGGTGCTACAAAAGTAATCATTTCAACAGGAACGATTAGATTACATAGAATGCAATTACTTTTGTACCATGCATTTCATTGAACCATTTTTTCGTTGGAGGGGAGAATATGTTGCCTCGGAGGATGCTCGGTCCCCATTTTTTGGGAGGGTATACAGCGAATTTGAGTTCCAACATCGGGTTTATAATTACTTGATTCACCCACAATGGGATGATTTTGGATCAACGACCCTATACATGAAGATTCTCTATGTGGATTATGAAGCCGGAACATGCGTAATTGAATTTATTGGAGAGTGGAACGATGCGATAGAGAACGACATCATGATCTTAAAATCGAACGTTCTAAATCCACTCATTGAAGAAGGAATCTTGCGCTTTGTATTAATTTTTGAAAACGTTTTAAACTTTCATTATTCTGATGATTGTTATTATGAAGAGTGGTTTGAAGACATTGAAGAGGGATGGATTGCTGCGGTTAATATACATCCCCATGTGGCCAAAGAGCTTCAGCGGATTCAAATTGATTCCTATGTCGCCATGGGAGGGGAGTTAGATGAATTAGAATGGCGGACGTTCAAGCCGCATCATTTGGTACAAAAGGTAGAACAAATCGTATCCCACCGCCTGTCTTAAATGTAACTTTGAAGGACATGCCTCGTATCCAAACCCATGTCAAATCAACAATATCAATTTCAATACCGAATGCATACGCATTGGAATGAACTTTCCCCGCAAGATGTGATGCTTATTAAGGAGGCATTTAATGCCATGGATAAAGCGTATGCGCCTTACAGTCGATTTAAAGTTGGAGCTTCGGTGCTCTTAGAAACTGGAGAAGTGATTTGTGGTAGCAATCAAGAGAACATAGCCTTCCCTTCTGGATTGTGTGCCGAACGGGTAGCCTTAAATTATGTGGGTGCAAATTTCCCCGGAATCACCATCGATACCCTTGCAGTTGTGGCACAAGGCGAACTCATGCCTGAAGAACATTTGCTGTCTCCATGCGGTGGATGCCGCCAAGTAATGTTAGAATCTGAGAATCGACAATCTACCCCAATCCGCGTAATTTTGGTTAATCAAGATCAACGTACCATGATCATTGAAACCGTAAAGGATTTATTGCCTTTTGGATTCGGGAAATAACCTGAAAATTTAATAGAATTACTTTTCAACACTGACCACTTTTGATGAAAAAGTGCTGTATTTTTGTAGGCTACAAAATACATCAAAATGAACAGTTGGTTTACAGTTAAAGTTAAGTATACAAAACAGTTAGAGAACGGATCCCTCAAACGCGTAAATGAGCCCTATTTGTTGGCCGCAATGACCTTTACAGATGCCGAAGCCCGCATCTATGAAGAACTTAGTGCCATGATTCGCGGGGAATTTATGGTTACAGGAATCACTCGAACCGACCTTCAAGATATTTTTCAGTATGAGGATTCTGCCAATTGGTTTAAATGTAAAATAACCTATGGGGTTGACGAGGAAGATGGCGAGAAGAAAAAGAAAGTGGCACAGAATTTTTTAGTTTCTGCGCCAGATGTGAAAGAAGCGTATCTGCGCATGGAAGAGAGTTTGGCAACCTTAATGATTGACTATCAAGTGATTTCTATCATTGCTTCCCCAATTGTTGAGATTTTTCCTTACCGAGAGGATGAGGTTTCAAGCCCAGCTAAAGCAAAGAAAATTGAAGAGTTCATCGAACCAACAAGCAATAAAGGAGTTGTTTTTTCAGCATCCGGCAGCGATATTGACGAAGATGAATTAACGGTTGATGACCTGGATGAAGCCGATGACGATGACAGTCAATTAGACGATCAATTTACGGGCGACGATGAGTAATCCACTGGATCAGCTGAGGGACAACCATTCAGATTTTTCAAAAAATCAAGAAGCCTTTCAATTTACTGATCCCTTTTTTGCCTTTGAAACCTGGTTCAATTTAGCAGTGAGTTCTGGAGAAAAAGAAGTCAATGCCATGGTGATTGCCACGGTGAACGAATTAATGAAACCCAGTGCTCGCGTGGTGTACCTCAAAGAAATATCTGATCAACAGTTTGTGTTTTATACCAACTATTTGTCGCATAAAGGGAAAGACCTTCAGCAAAATCCAAATGCGTCCCTGTTGTTTTTTTGGCCAGGGATAGAGCGCCAGATTCGGATAGAAGGAACGGTAAATAAAATTAGTGAAACGGAAAGTGATGCCTATTTTGCCTCACGTCCCCGTGAAAGTCAATTGGGGGCTTGGGCATCGCATCAATCTGAACCCTTGAAAGAAATGGGTGAAATTACTCAACGGTTTAAGGAATTAGAGCAAGAATTTCCAGGTGAAGTCCCTCGTCCAAAACACTGGGGAGGAATGGCTTTACGTCCTACGTATCTTGAGTTTTGGCAAGGACAAGCTTCACGCTTGCATGAACGTGTGTGTTTTAAATTGAACGAAGATGAGTGGCAAATTAGCCGCCTAAATCCATAAGATGAAAGAAAGTCCTACTGAAGTTATTACCCTGAGCAATAGAATCCGTTTGGCCTATGTACGTTCAAACAGTGCTGTTGGACACCTTGCTTTTTATTTTAAGGGAGGTAGTCGAAGTGAACCGTCTACCCACCCTGGACTTGCACACTTTTTAGAACACTGTATTTTTAAAGGAACCCATACGCGGAAAGCCATGTGGATACTTACCCGCCTCGATGAGGTAGGAGGGGAGTTGAATGCCTTTACCGCCAAAGAAGAAATCTGTGTGCATGCCACCTTTTTGAATCGATATACGAAACGCGCCTTCGAATTAATGTCGGATTTAGTAGTGAATTCGAATTTCCCCATTCAAGAAATTGAAAAAGAAAAAGAAGTCGTAATCGATGAAATTAATTCCTATAAAGACAGTCCTTTGGATCGCTTGATGGACGAGTTTGACCGGATCTTTTTTGGCGATCATCCACTGGGTAATCCGATATTAGGGACTAAAAAATCAGTTAAACGATTTAAACGGGAAGATTTATTGGCTTTTATACAATCCAATTTTTCAGCCGACAATTTGGTTGTTTCTTATGTTGGGCGAGAGCCCAAACATCGCTTGGTGGACTTAATTGAAAGCCAATTAAAAGACTTACCGGCAAAGGCTACGAATTTAGGATGGGCTCCACCCGCTGAAATTAAACCCTTTACCATTCGTAAGAAAGAATCTAATTTTCAATCCCACGCGATATTGGGCGGTATTGCTCCATCATATCACAGCGATGACCGCTTGGCAATGAACATTTTGATTAATTTCTTGGGTGGTCCCGCCATGAATGCCCGATTGAATATTGTCATTCGCGAGAAGCATGGGTTAGCCTATCATGTTGAAGCGAGTTATGCGGTACTGGAAGACACAGGTTTTTGGGGGATCCTTCTTTCTGCGGAGCAAAAAAACATAGATAAATCAATTGATTTGGCAAAGAAAGAGCTTCGCTTGTTGGTAGAAAAGGGTATGACCCCGATCCAACTTAAAAAATCAAAGTATCAGTTTTTAAGTCAATTATCCATCGGATGGGAGAGTAACAATGCCCGCACGATGTCGAATGGTAAAACCTTACTCATTTATAACCGAATCGATTCCTTGGAAGATACCTTCCGTAAAATAAATGCAATTACACTCGACGAAATTAATGCGGTCGCACGAAAGTACTTTGCTTTAGAACAACAGTGTATGTTGGTATATGATAAGAAGTAGAGCGTTTTTTCTACCTCTTCCCAAAAATCTTGCTCCCTACCCGTATCAAGGTACTGCCTTCTTCCATGGCAATGGGATAATCATCGCTCATGCCCATAGATATTTCCTTGAATTCTGAATTTGAGGAAAAATAACTTGATTGCAGTTGTTGGTATATCGCGTGTAAGTTCTGGAATTCTTGTCTGATTTGTGTTGTGTTTTCCGTGAAGGTGGCCATTCCCATCACACCGCATATGCGGACGTGGCTGAGTAAATAAAATTCAGGTCCAGCTAAAAATGCTTCAGCTTCTTCCAAAGACAAGCCAAATTTTGTGTCTTCTTGAGCAATATGAAACTGTAATAAACAAGAAATCTGTCGCCCGTTTTTTTGTCCTTGTTTATTGATTTCTTTTAAAAGGTTGAAGCTATCCACCCCATGAATCAGATGCGCAAAGGGCGCGATGTATTTCACTTTATTGCTTTGCAAATGTCCAATCATGTGCCAACGAATATCTTTTGGCAGCGCCTCGTACTTTTCTACCAACTCTTGAACTTTATTCTCTCCAAAATCCCGTTGACCTGCTTCATAAGCTTCCATGATGCGTTCAATCGGATGTGTTTTTGAAACCGCAATGAGCACCGTGGTAGCGGGTAAACTCGAACGAATTGCTGCAAGTTGTGCCTTAATCATGGATATCCATTATGGTAAGTCCGCTTCGTAATTTTGGCTCAACCCAAGTTGATTTTGGAGGCATGTACATGCCATGATCCGCAACGTTTTTTACTGCCGACATTGGGATGGGATACAGAAAAAACGCTACTTGAAATGAGGTGTCATTTACTTGGTTTAATACATTTACAAAAGGCGTATTTCCTGGAACAAAAGAAATATCCTCTGAAGTTTTTAAATCTTTTATTCCAAGAATAGGATCTAATATCAATTGGGTTAATAGTTGAGCGTCCAACGAATTTGTAGGGTGGGTTGCATCAATATGCGCTGCATTAAGCGTCAATGAATAACAACAGTTGTTACAGTAAATGGTGATTTCATGTGCCGCCAGCGGTTTTCGTGGCGTATTCAATGGTGTCAAGGTACCAAGTTGCGATATCTTACCAATAAATTCTTCAGGGCTAAGTCCATTTAAGTGTTTTACTAATCGCTGAAATTCAAGGATTTTGAGGGCATCTTCTCGTACGTAATATGCCAAGAAAAACTGTCCTTTGGTAATCCCTGCTGCTTTATATTTTTCATATAATGCCACAGAAGAGGCACTTCGATGATGGCCATCCGCAATATATACGGCATTTATTTTCTTGAATTCTTCAGCAATCGCAGCGCTTTCCTCTACCGACATAATCCATAATTCATGCGTGATCAAGTCGGTTGTAGTGAATTCGTATTCAGGTCTGTTTTGGGTAAGGTTGTATATTATTTTATCGATGGTATCGGTACCTTCATACGACATCAATACAGGTTCTGCGTTGAGGCCAACGATGTCTAAATAGCGAGTGAAAACCCCTTCGCGTTCGGTGAGTGTGGCCTCGTGTTTTTTAATGTGGTCGCTCAGGTATTCTTCGGCGTCTGCACCCCCAATTATTCCAGTGTACACACGATCTGGACAGGTTTGCCGATAAATATACAAATGCGGTTCATCATCCTGAATTAAAATCCCTTTTTCTTGAAATAACTCATAACCTTCTTTCACCAATTGAAATCGTTCGTTTGAATTTACATCCGTACGTTTAAGGCGGTTAAATTCCGGATTAATGATGTGTAAGAGCGTATAGGGGTTATCTTCTAGTTTGGCCTTAAGCACATTCGGTTTATAAGAATAATAGGGCCTTGTAGCCACTAAGTGCACCTTGTTCCTAACCGGACGTATCGCTCGAAAGGGTTTGATGATCGCCATATTAGAACTTATAACTTACGCCAAGACTTGGAAGAATAGGGAATTGATAAATTACTTTTGAGGTAACTCGATTCACGTAAAAGATATTCTTTCGGTCGTAGACATTCGTGATGTTACCGGTTACTTCTAGCCTTGTTTTGTTTTTAAAATCGAAATGCTTTTTAACCGTGATATCTAATCGGTGATAGTAAGGCAATCTACGGCTATTAAATGTGCCTAATAAGGTAGTAATGGTGGATGGATTGTTTGTTACATAGTCCGTAGTGACACCACCGTTGAAATTCTCTGCTTGATAATATCCTGCGGTAGGGGTGAATGGAAGTCCAGAACCTAAATTCCAGCGTACATTAACTTCTAAGTCTTTTTTCTTGCCAAATTGGTAAGAGCCAACTAAATTCACATTATGTCTACGGTCAAATACTGGAAAGTAGGCATCAAAACCATCCCATCGGGTAGAGTAACTGTACGAATATACCCCCCAAATGAACAGTCGTTTTAAGGTTAATTTATAAAGTACATCCACACCTATTGTTTTTCCTGATTCAATGATGAAGTCTTTCTTAAACACATCATCTACTAATTCGAATTGGGCAAGGTCTTCGTATAATTTGTTCTGGTTAATATTACTTAGTTGATTAAAATACTTGTAATACCCTTCAATGTTCAAGAAATTCGATTTGTTTAGGTCATATTCTATCCCGAGGATGCCATGCCATGCATATTGTAATCCATTTTGAATGTTCTTGGTGTTTAGATTTTCTGTAACAAATTGCTCCTGAACGTTTGTTGGTGCTGAAAGCAATCCGTTAAACAAGTTTACAATATCCTTATCGCTAGAAGCGGAAGTAAAGTTCTGAGAATAACGTCCACCAGAGAATTTGAATCTCATTTTTTCCGTAGCGTTGTATTTTAAGCCCAGTCGTGGTTCAGGTGAAATGGTGCTTAATGAAGCGTAGGCTTGAACTCGAAACCCAGCTTGCATAACCCATCGAAGGTCTTTAGAAACTCTTCTGTAGTTATAATATGCGCCAAGTTCTGTGGAGAAGTTAAATGCTTCTATTTTTCTTTTAGCTTCATTGAAGGTAACGAATTGTGTATTGAACCCACAAAAATTAAATCCGTAGTTCATTTCGCCTTCATTTTTTAGGAAATA
Organism: Cryomorphaceae bacterium; assembly: GCA_027485365.1. Taxonomy (GTDB): domain Bacteria; phylum Bacteroidota; class Bacteroidia; order Flavobacteriales_D; family Crocinitomicaceae; genus UBA952. The sequence continues at coordinate 16,127 of JAIXRD010000288.1, forward strand.
AGAAAAGTCGAAACCTAGATCAAATCCACCAATTTTTGAATAACGTGGCTCTACTTGGTCTTCAGCAAAGGTGGTCATGAAATTTGATCCATTCACGTGTCCTCGAATAAACACTGGAGAGCCCGAAGGAATCAATAAAAAGTTCATTCCGCCCCCAGAGGCTTGCCAATTCAAGTCGGCAATGCTATAATTCACGCTGTCTTGATTGTGGAATCCAAAAAAGCTCACTTTCGATCCGCTTTCACTGGTAAAGGTTACTTTTCCATATAAATCGGTAAAGTTAAAGGGTAGACCATCTCCCTCATTGATTTTAGGATATAGGGATTTGGAGGTGTAATCAATTAAACTGTGTTTTGCTGTAA
>JAIXRD010000352.1 GCA_027485365.1 Cryomorphaceae bacterium
ATTTATACTACCGCAAACACTTAAAATAATCAAAAGGCTCTAGGCAAACTTGGCATTGATAATGCGCCTTGCATGCTGTGCTGCCAAATTGACTTATCAGCTTCGTATTCGTTTCTTTGCATTTCGGACAAGGCACAACGGGCGGTTTACTAAACAATACACTTTTGTCAACCTCATCTACTGGTGGAGCTATCCCGTATGCTTCAAGCTTTCGTTTGCCTTCTTCAGTAATCCAATCGGTAGTCCATGCCGGGGAAAGCGAAGAATTTATGGTGAATTGGGTGATTCCATTCGCGTTCAAAACCTTTGCGATTTCTTCTTCTATGGTAATCATAGCAGGACACCCACTGTAGGTCGGAGTAATATCGATTACCCAACCATCCGTAGATAATGTAACCGCTCGTAAAATCCCTAAATCCCTTATTGATAATACTGGAATTTCAGGATCTTTAACCGCGTCTAATAGGGTGAGAAGTTCTTCCTTGCTTACCATTGCATATTGGGATAAACCCGCTGCATATATTGAAGTTGAGCTAACAGGAAGCCCATATATTCTGAATGACGTCCTTGCCTACCTGCGCCAAAAAACCCTTGATTCTCAGGTAACTTGAGCGTTGCGATGTTTAATATCGAAAGGACATGTTCCATCCAAAGCGGTTTTAAGTCTTTTAAATTAGGAATAACCCCGGCATTTGCCAATTGAATTTCTGTTTCATCCATATAAAACAACTCATCGGTGTATCGCCACAAATCCAGAATTGCGAACTGCGCACGCTCCTTTGAAAGTTCCGTTCCATCTCCCAAACGAATAACCCATTCGGAGGAATGCTTTAAATGATAGCGCGTTTCTTTGAGTGATTTTTCAGCGATCGCGGCAATTTGCGCATCCGATGAGGTCAATAAATGTTCAAATAATAATTTACGATACACATCAAAGAAAAATTGACGAACTAAGGTGTCTGCAAAATTTCCATTGGGCTGTTCAACTAAAATCGCATTCAAATATTGATGTTCTAGGCGTAGAAATGCCAATGCATCCGCATCTCTTCCTTTACCTTCCAGTTGCGCCGCATAGGTATATATGTTGGTTGCTTGACCAATTAAATCCAATGAAATATTCGTTAGCGCGATGTCTTCTTCCAGAATTGGGCCATGACCGCACAATTCAGCCAAGCGCTGACCTAGAATCAAACTATCATCTCCAATCCGTAATAAAAACTTATAGGTGTGTTCCATAATTACATGTGTTCAATGCCATCCGGCAAGTCATAAAATGTGGGATGACGATACACTTTTGAATCTGAAGGCTCAAAATACGCCTCAGAATCTGCGGGATCTGAAGCCGTAATGAGTGCCGATTGTACAACCCAAATTGAAATCCCTTCGGATCTTCTGGTATACACATCACGTGCATTTTGTAAGGCCATTTCTGCATCTGGGGCTCTTAGGCTTCCAACATGTTTGTGATTAAGTCCTTGTTTGCTACGTATAAAAACTTCCCATAGCGGCCATTCGTTCGTTGACATGGTATGAAATTTAGATTGTATTAAGATTTATGTTTTTTTGCATAGGCCATGGCGGCTTCCCTAACCCATTCCCCCTCTTCTTTCGCTTTCACTCTGGCTTCAATGCGTTCTTTATTACAAGGACCATTCCCTCCAACTACTTGCCAAAATTCTTCCCAATCAATTGCTCCAAAATCATAGTGACCACGGGCTTCATTCCAAACCAAGTTTGGATCTGGGATTTTCAACCCGATTAACTCTGCTTGTGGCACGGAGGCGTCTACAAAGGATTGGCGAAGCTCATCATTGGTATGTCGTTTAATTCGCCACCTCATGGATTGTTCGGTATGCTTAGACTCTGCATCGCTCGGGCCAAACATCATTAACGCCGGCCACCAAAAACGATTCATCGCATCTTGAGCCATTTCACGCTGTGCTTCCGTTCCATTCATTAGGGTGGTCATGATTTCATACCCTTGTCGTTGGTGGAACGATTCTTCTTTACAGATTTTAACCATGGCACGGGCATAAGGACCATACGATGTTCTGCATAAAGCCACTTGATTCATAATGGCTGCACCATCCACTAACCAGCCAATCGCACCAATATCTGCCCACGTTAAGGTTGGGTAATTAAAAATCGAAGAGTACTTAACTTTTCCTGAATGCAAGTCGTCTATCGTATCCTCCCTACTCACACCCAAGGTTTCGGTCGCAGAATACAAGTATAAGCCATGTCCTGCCTCGTCTTGTACTTTAGCCAACAAGACCGCTTTTCTTCGCAGCGAAGGGGCTCGGGTTATCCAATTTCCTTCGGGTAACATACCTACGATTTCACTGTGCGCATGCTGTGAAATCTGACGAATTAAGGTTTTTCGATAGGTGTCTGGCATCCAATCATTGGGTTCAATCTTAATATCCGCATCAATTTTTGCTTGAAATTTTTCTGCTAATTTGTCTTGCGTTTGTGTTTCCATATCTTCCAATTATTATACAAATATACTCAAATCAAATCCTAAAAAAATGGGTAAAAGTCCGACCGTTCGGAATCTTATTTTTTATATGAACAAGAGTTCGATTTGAATTGTTTAATTTTGACCACACAACAAGTCGAATGTCATTTAAATTTCATACCGTACAAATTGCATCAATCCGTTCATTAACGGAAGATTCTGCGGAAATTTCCCTACAAATTCCTGCTGAAATTAATGCTGCATTTAGCTTTTATGCTGGACAGTACCTCACCTTTAAAACACAAATTAATGGGGAGGAAATCAGACGCTCGTATTCGTTATGCAGTGCTCCTTATGAGGGTGTTTACCAAGTGGGGATCAAACGAGTTAATCACGGTGTTTTTTCAAACTATGCGCTTGATAAACTAGCTGTTGGGGATTCCATTGAGGTCATGCCTCCAGCGGGAAATTTCAAATACCATACAAATCCATCGGCAAAGAACAATATTGTATTGTTTGCTGCCGGAAGTGGCATTACACCGATTCTTTCGATTGCTAAAGCGATTTTACATGAAGAACCCCATTCTACAGTGACTTTATTCTTCGGAAATAAAGGTTTTTCGAAAGTAATGTTTGCAGAAGAACTGGAACAACTTAAAAACAACTACCTGACGCGCTTTCGTCTTTTTCATGTATTTAGTCAAGAAAGCCAAGGCATTCCGATTCAGAAAGGTCGCATTGATAATGAACGATTAATCGCATTGCATCGTGCGTTTTTATCTCACGATACCATAGACGGCGTGTATGTGTGTGGTCCAGAAGAGATGATTCTTAGCGTGAAAAACTTTTTTGAAGAAAAGGGATTGGCTGCTGCTCAAATCCATTTTGAATTATTCCATGCTGGAAATTCAACGAAGACAAATGCCACTGAGGAAGTAAGAAAGATCAGCACATGTGAAGTTGAACTAATTATTGACGACGACTTAATTTCCTTTCAAATGGAGGCGTCGGATAAAAATTTATTAGACGCCGCTCAACGTGCCGGAGCCGACGTACCGTTCGCATGTAAAGGCGGTGTATGTTGCACCTGTAAAGCCAAGATATTAGAAGGAGAAGCCGAAATGTTAGTAAATTATGCCCTAGAGCCTGAGGAGGTGGAAAGGGGGTATGTATTGACCTGTCAAGCCATACCAACTAGTAATAAAATAACCATCTCATTTGACGAATAACATGGGGATATTTTCATTTTTAACCGGGAGTAAATCCTTGCAGTGGGCGACATTAACGATTACAGAAAAAGAACATCTTTCTGATGATTTTGTAGTATTAACCCTAGAGAAAAACAGTAAAGATTCATTCAATACCCAGTTCACACCCGGGCAGTATGTTACCTTAGAAATTGACATTAAAGGGGTTCACATACGAAGGTCATATTCCATTTGCGGGAAATCCGAAAATGGTTTCAAAATTGGCGTAAAACGAATTGAAGGCGGTCAGATGTCGCCTTTTTTGCATGACCAAACGATTAAAGGGAGTACGATTAAAGTGCATATCCCCGAGGGAAGTTTTGTTTTGAATGGCGAGCAAAACATTTGTGCCTTCGTTGCAGGAAGTGGAATAACACCCGTTGCATCAATGATTGAGGCCTTTACCCCAGGAAAAAGTTTCAGGGTATTTTTTGGTGTTAAACGTGTAAGCGACATCGTGTTTAAACCCCTTCTTGATTCGGTAAAATCCACTGTTTATTTAAGTCAGGAAACTCAAGATGGATATAAGCATGGGCGATTAGATTACAACGCCTTAATGGAAGAATTAAAGTCCGATTTAACGCTGCTACAATCTGATGTTTATTTATTGTGTGGACCTGTTGAATTCATGCAAGAAATTGAACGCGGGTTATTGTTTTTTGGGGTACCTGAAACAAAGATAAAACGAGAGTATTTTACACCTCCGAAAAAAGAACCCACCAAAGAAAACGCAAATAAAATCAATGGTCCGGTAGCTATTACCGCAACCTTGGATGGTCAAACTCATGAATTCACTTTTCAAGCCGGAAAGAAAACCTTATTAGAAGGACTAGAGGAACAACGTTTAGATCCTCCATATTCTTGCCGAGGCGGTGTCTGCAGTTCATGTAGAGCAAAAATTACTTCGGGTAAGGTGAGTATGCGCCAAAATTATACCTTAACAGACAAAGAAGTTGCTGAAGGATACATATTAACCTGCCAATCCGATCCGTGTTCTGAAACTGTAAGCATTACGTTTGATGAATAAGTGTATTGTAGTTTGCGGGACGTCAAGAGGTATCGGAAAAGCAATTCTTTCCTATTTATCTAAGGACCCCCAGCTGCACATCGTTGGACTCAGTCGAAACGTAAGGGAGTTAACAGAAATTTATAAGGGGAATAAACACGTTACCGTACTGCCTTTTGATTTGTCTTTACCGGTTGATGCTCAGTTAAAAGAGCACTTTACGGGAATTACAGAAGTTCACGGATTGATTAATAACGCTGGATATTTGGAACAGGGTACGGCAGAAACACTCTCCATTGAAGCCTACCATCGATGCATGCAAACTAATTTTTTCGGTCCAGTGGCATTAATTCAATGGCTATTTCCGCTACTCAACGCAGGTAAAGCTCATGTGGTGAATATTAGTACGATGGGAGCCTTTCAAGGAAGTGTTAAATTTCCGGGGCTATCTGCCTATGCGGCGTCCAAAGCAGCAATCACAAATTTCACGGAAGTTTTTGCTGAAGAACAAAAAGATACTGGAATTCGAATGAACTGTTTATGTTTAGGAGCGGTCAATACGGAAATGTTACGAGATGCTTTTCCAGGATATGTTGCCCCTGTTAGCGCAGAAGAAATGGGTGCGTACATTGCAGAATTCACCCTACGAAGCGGCCTTGTATTTAATGGGAAAATCCTTCCTGTATCTTCGAGCACACCCTAAGCGCTTAATGTCTTTGATTTAATTGGCATTTTTGATACATTTACATGGTGAATCGAATCGTTGTACTTATTGTGTTAATGGCTAATTTCATTGGGTATGGACAGGACATACATTGGTCTCAATTCAACGACAATCCCATCTTTCAAAATCCCGCAAATACCGGTGAGTTTAATGGGGATACTCGATTTATTGGAAATTTCAGGGATCAATGGCGCAGTGTTTCTGTTCCATTTCAAACGTTCAATGTTTGTATCGATCGAAAATCAAAGCATTTTAATTACGGGTTGTTAATGTTTCATGATCAAGCAGGCGATGGCAAGCTCAAAACCATTGAAGCCATGGTTACCTTATCAAAAACCTTCAAATTAACCTCCGACTCCGTTCATATTCTCACGGGTGGAATTAACCTAGGAATTAATCATAGGCAAGTAAATACAGATGCATTCTATTTTGATTCACAATACAATGGGTACATATTTAATCCCTTATTGCCGACCAATGAAATCTTTCAAACCGACCGTAAAACCAATGCCAATATTGGATTAGGCGCACAATATGGTTGGAATCTTTCTTCTCGACATTACCTTAAAATCGGATTAAGCGCATTTAATTTAAATCAACCGAATCAAGGATTTTATCAGGATGTAATCAAACGAGACCTGCGATGGGTTTGGCAAGTTAAATACAGCCAAGCACTCAATGCACGCTGGGATATCTTGCCTTCCCTGCAATATTCAAAACAGGGTACCTATGATGAGGTGATGCTGGGAAGTTCTGTTCGTTACTATTTGCCGGGAAGTGACCGAAATTATATACACAAAGCCCTTTTAGCAGGTGTGTGGTCGCGCGCCCGAGATGCACAAATTTTGTCGGTTGGTTGTGAATACAAGGATTGGTTTGTTGGCTTGAGTTATGACATAAATACCTCAAAGTTAGTTCCAGCAAGCAAGGCGCGTGGAGGCTTTGAAATTGCCGTTCGTTATATCATGTATCGTTTTAAACCAAAGCGAATCGATCATCGCGTATGCCCAGACTTTATTTAACCCTTATTGCATCCTTACTGGTCGTCTGCGTTGAAGGGCAAGTAAAACTGAAGGATTTAATATCTTTTGGAGATGAGCAATTTCAGAAAGGGGATTATTATTACGCGACAAAAATTTATGAGCAGGCCATTCAAATGGATTCCGTATCCGTTGATTTACACTGGAAACAAGCAGAAACACAACGTGCATATAAAAACTATGCTGAGGCCGCTAAATGGTATGCAAAAGTGTATGCCGCAGATCCAGAATTGGTATATCCGAATGCGCTCATATATTATGCCCTCATGGTGAAACAAACAGGGGATTATAGTACCGCCTTGGCGCTATTTAAAAAAGCATATAAGGAAGCTTCAGCCTATCAAGAAGGGTTTGCCTACATTCGAGCAAAGCAAGAAATAAAATCGACGGAATTTGCTATAAAATCAACCGTAAAATCAGTGAATAGTCCATTATTATCCATGCCTGATAGCATTAACTCCTACGATGCGGAATTTGGACATATGTTCAAGAATGGGGTGTTTTACTTTTCTTCGTTAAAGGCCGATTCAATAAACACGAATGAAGAGGTATATACAAAGTTCTATCGCACCAGAACGTATACTTCAAGCTTTGATTCGTTAAAACAGAGCTATTCATCGCCAACCCAGTGGGAGCAGTTATCAGCACCGGAACGTAGCACCGGAAATGGGAGTTTTGATGATCAAGGGTGGTATTATTATAGTATTTGTAACGATAAAGGATATAATTATCAATGTAAAATCGCTCGATTCAAGCAGGAAAACGGGGTAAATCAAATTGATACCTTACCGAGTATTATTAATATGGAAGGGTCTAATACTACCAATCCGTGTTGGGTTAAGCTTAAGAATGGGAAAAGCTACCTGTTCTTTTCATCCGACCGTGAGGGAGGTAAGGGGGGAATGGATATTTGGCTTGCGGGAATAAAAGCCAATGGGACCTTTGATACACCAAAAAATATTGCTTCTATTAACAGCATTGAACATGAAATCACTCCATGGATGGATGTGGATTCAAACCGCTTGTACTTTTCGTCGCCATGGCATTATGGATATGGTGGATATGATGTATTTGAGTCCAACCTTTTGGATAAAATGCAATTTTCCAAACCCAAAAATTTGGGAAAACCTGTAAACAGTCCGGCTAATGATTTATATTATTTTAGGCAGGCAGATAGTGTATTCGTCTCCTCGAACCGCCTGGGAAGTAAATCGAAAAAAAACCCAACCTGTTGCAGTGACATATATTTTGCGACCATTGAGCGGCCAATAAATATTCCCCCACCTCCAAGCAGCATACCGCCTGACAGTAATCGCATTGAATTTCCAGTGGCCTTATATTTCAGGAACGACTACCCCAATCCTAAATCGTATGCTAAAAAAAGTAACTTACCATACGACCTGCTTTATACTGATTATGTAAAGGCCCGGAAGGGGTATTTGGACAGTGTGTTGGACAAAAACAGTTTGGCAACGTTCTTTACAAGTAAAGTTGATCGGGGCTATAACATCTTATTGAAATTATATGACTCCGTTCGGAATGAATTAGCCAGGGGAAACTCCGTACAATTATTTGCAAGGGGTTATGCAAGTCCATTAAACGTAACACAATACAATGTGAACCTTACACAACGAAGGATTTCTTCCGTTCAGAAATTCTTTTTGGAATATCAAAACGGTGCATTGAAAGATATTTTGGATAAAAACAAATCCATTTCACTTGAAATTGTGGAGGTTCCTTTAGGAGAATTTGCGGCAAATCAAACTACATCAGATAATCTTCAAGATAAGGCATCTTCCGTTTATTCAGTCGCCGCGAGCATTGAACGTAAAGTAGAAATTCTGTACATGACAAGAATTCAACATCAAAATTTACAACGAATTACTGCTGAACCTTTAGTCCAAGAGGATGAGATTAAAGAAGGTGTGGAGGTGACAAAACGGATAACTATTACTCATGACGCGAGCGAACTTCAATTGAGTGAAGTTCGATTTAGTCAAGAAGGCTTACAATATGAAATGAAATCGATTGCTGAAAATGAATCTGAAGTAATATTCATGTTTACCCCCTTATTCACCGGAAAACACGCGAGTTGTTATGCAGATCTTTATTTTGAGGACATAAAAGAACCGCTTCGAGTATATTTTACCTTTCTTAAAAAATAAGTAACTACGTAGATTCTGCTAACTTTGCCCGCATGACGACTGAAAAAAAATCCACAAAGCCCCGGTTATATTTTATCGATTTTGCGCGGTCTATAGCCATAATCATGATGTTAGAAGGACATTTTACTGGAGCAGCCTTAGCAAACCAGTATAGAGATGGTGAACATTGGCTCTATGCGCTTTGGCACAACCTACATGGCTTAACATCGCCCTTATTCTTTACTACCAGTGGATTGATCTTTGTGTATTTACTAACCGGTGCAAAGCCTGAACTTTCATACTTTGAAAATGAACGCGTTCGTAAAGGATTCAAGCGCGTATTGGAATTATTGTTTTGGGGGTATGCTATTCAATTATCTTTTTATACCATTGGAAAGGATATTTATTACGGATCGGAATGGCACTTAGATTGGCTATATGCATTCCATGTATTGCAATCAATTGGTATAGGGATTTTCTTACTGCTGGTATTATTTGGATTAAAAAAACTATTAAAGGTTGGTAGAATGCATTGGTATTATCTCATGGGTGCACTTGTGATTTTGGTTACGTATGCTTATTTGAAGGATTATATACAAACAGATGAAGCGTTGGTTGCCAAAGGTAACCCACCGAGTTATTGGCCTCATGGATTTCCAAATTTCTTTCAAAACATGTTTTACGGGCCATTTTCTGATTTTGGAATTTTACGCTATTCCAGTTATGTACTTCTTGGTGGAGTAATTGGAAGTGTGGTTAGAACCTATGAGCACCATTCGAAGAAAGCTTGGTTTAGTTTATTATTTATAGTTCTCGGGCTTTGTTTTAACTTCTTTACACAAGGTGTTTTACATGCCTCGGATGGTTTCATTGAGTCTCTTGGAATGACTCAACACAGTGTACTAGAATTAGACACCACCCATTTTGTTAGATTTGGGCAAGTATTAATAGTGCTAGGGAGTTTAATGTTTATGGATAGTAGGGTTAATATTAATTTCCCTAAGTTTCTTAAAATGGGACAAAACACCTTTCCTATTTATGTAGTTCACGTAATAATTTTATATGGAGGTATTTTCGGATTTGGTCTTGTTCCTTACGCATTTAATAGGAATTTAGACCCTATTTCAAGTGCGGGTGTGTCCGTTTTGGCGATTTTGTTTTTCTTTTTAATGACGCAATATATCGAGCCATTGGCTACGTTGTATAATCGAATCTTAATTGGATTAAAAATCAAAAAATATCCTCCTACTTCTTGATTTTCTGTTTTGCTTTAAAGGTTATCTTTTGATTAAACCATCGCGTACCGCATGGTAGTTCTACTTTTAACCGCACGTTGTAGGTACCCGGAGCGGAATAAAAATATTCTAAATTAGCCCCTTTGAATACTTTATCTTTAGCGAGATACCAGGTGACGTTTGCATCTGCCCCATAATTGGCTTCTGCCTTTAATCGATAGCGACCCTTGTCATCTGTAGTAGCTGAAACCAAATAATAATCTTTAGTAAATCCATTCGATTCAAGCGTTGGCAAAACCGTTTGTTCACAATGTTGCTGTATGAGTTTAGCCTCTGAATAATTAATAGTTTTCGTTACAGCTCCTACCGGAGATTCATGAAAAATACTTGTAAAAAAGGTAGATGCAGCCAAATAAGAACCCGATTTACTTGGGTGATATAAATCAGGGTCGTACAAATTAATTTCGGGGTGTTTTTGTCTAAACGATAACCATGTCCTTCCAACTGGCACTACGGGATGTTTAAACAAGGAATTCATGTATGCATATCCCTTAATAATCGTATCGCTCATTTGCTCAAATGATAATTTTACAGAATCCTTTTCACAACCATCTCGGTAACCCCAAGTTTCATAAAAAAGAATCTGAGCGCAGGGATTATGCGCTTTAATCGTATCTAAAATCTTGCTAGCATATGGAAGCGTTATTGTATCTATATACGCTTTATCTTGAACAAATTCCTTGGACCATCCTTGCACGACGATTACATTCCATTTACCTTTTTTAATCGCATCAAACAACTCGGGTCGCATGGTTTGATCTTTCAAGGAAGCCCCACCTTTCCAACATTTTTCTACGTGGACTGACTTTTGTTTCGCCCTGCATATTTTCTGAAAAATCCCAGGCATATCATTGTTTCCAGTAAAGGAATTTCCAATAAATAAAATTCGTGTGGTATCGGATGCTGAAGCCAAAAAGGTACAGCCTAAACAAAACCAAAATAAACTTTTGAATTTCAACATACTAAATTAACTGAAAAGATGAGACCAATTTCCTTGCCAACTCTTCATCAATCCGTGTTTTCTCACGTGAAAAATTCATATCATTCACAGTATTTATTGGAATCAAATGAATATGAACATGTGGAACTTCTAATCCGATTACTGAAACGCCAATTCGCGTGCATGGTACAAGTTCTCGTAAACGAATGGCAATACGTTTTGTGAAATCCATGAGTGCATGGTAGGATGTATGGTCTACATCGAACAGATAATCTACTTCCTGTTTTGGAAAAACCAACACATGGCCCTGCACAAGCGGATTGATATCTAAAATTGCCATATGTAAATCATCTTCCGCAAGCACATATGCTGGTAGCTCACCGCTAACAATCCGCGAAAAAATACTGGCCATTACCTTGTTATTGAGAGGATTTCAAATTGCATTAAGCCGCCTGGTGTTTGGATATCCGCTATTTCACCAACTTTTTTACCTAATATCCCTTTGCCTATTGGTGAATCCACAGAAATTTTCCTGAGTTTAATATCGGCTTCACTTTCTGCAACAAGTGTATACTCGATTTCCATTTGATTCGCCTTGTTTCGGATCTTTACAGTGGATAAAATAAACGCGCGGGATTTATCAATATTCGCATCATCAATTAATCGTGCATTAGCAATAACAGCCTCCAATTTAGAAATTCGCATTTCAAGTATACCTTGTGCCTCTTTGGCAGCATCATATTCTGCATTTTCTGACAAATCACCTTTATCACGCGCTTCAGCGATTTGATTAGAAATAGATGGACGTTGAACATGAGTTAGGTCATGCAATTCATCTTTTAATTTTTGTAGGCCTTCAGCCGAATAGTAATTAATTTGTGACATCTTAAAAGGGATTAAACGCAAACAAGAGAGCCGAAGCCCTCTTGTTCAACAAAAATAATATAAATTCTTATTTTAAACTAATCGTCACTCCGAGTGTGTGAATGATACCAAATACTCCGGCAAAACGGGAACAGTACTCTACACCTAATGCACTTTTATTCTTACCAACAAGCGCATCTACAGAGAACCCAGCGGTAGGACCTGTAAGGGCATTAGAACGATTCTCTGCGTCGAAGATTCCATTCTCATACACAAATCCTCCGCGAAGATTGAATGCAACTTTCTCCGTTGACATGCCATAGTCTAAGCCAATTCTGTATTGATCTTTAGAAAATGAATTCGCTTGAAAAGCTAGGGCTACATTTAATTTACTAGCATCACTAAAAATGAAATCATAAGACCCACCAATAGAGAGTAAAGATGGTAATTCATACGTAGCAGAACGTTGCTCCAACGATGCAATAAAACCGCTTGAAACGTACTCTACTTGATTCGCTAAACCGTCTCCTTTAAACTTCATTACCGGACCAACATTCTTTAATGCGATACCAAATTTGATTTGATTCTGCTCACCCGTTACATATCGAATCCCTGCATCGAGTGCAATGCCGTTTGACTTTAAGTTGTAAATACTTTCTGTTACCACTTTAAAGTTAATCCCACCATAAATAGAAGAAGAGAACTTCTTTGCGAAGCCAACATTGAAAATATTTGCACGAGGAGAGAAATATCCGATATTGCCTTCAGGGTTTGCAACCGTCGTAATCGGAACGTCGCCATAATTCATGGATTGAATACTCACCGCAATTACATTGGACTCTCCAACGCGTTGAGCAAATCCTGCTGAATTAAGACTAATCCCAGCGTTACCCATCCAATTCGAATAATTGAATTTGATTTGAGTCTTATCCAAAAATGCTAGGCCAGCGATGTTATTATACTGAGCTTCTAAGCCATTAATAGTAGCTACACCCGCGTCACCAATCGCCGAACCACGAGCCCATGGATTCACCAATAGATGGGAAGCACCCGCAGAACCAACGCGATCTTCATTACCAGCAAATGCGGACAAAGAACAGGCTGCTGCAAAAATTAAACTATACTTACTAATCGATTTCATGCTATCTATAATTAATGATTAGATTCCTTGATAATCAGGTGTTCTCATACCTCCAAAGAACTTCAATACCACTTCTCCAATTTCCGGCACTTCCACGTGAATGAGATAAACACCACCCGCTACTGGAATCGCTTTGTTATTCGTCAAATCCCAATCCAATGAGGTAACTGGACTATCCTTTTTGAAGGTACGAATCAATTTTCCATTCACTGAATAAATCTTAACCGTACATTTTTCTGGAAGATTCGTGATTTTAACTTTTGTTTCAATTCGAGTGCGCTCATAATCAGAGTATGCATAATATGGATTCGGAACCACATTAATCATTTTCAAGGCTTCTTGCAACGCATCATGTGAACCAACCTCTGTGGCTATTTGATCCATTGACCAACCGTACATTGGCTTACCACCGTTAGCGCCGGTTGCCGTGAAGTTCTTGTACTCTTTGTTAATGCGTAAACGGATTGTAACATCAGTTGACAATAATGATTGTCCTGGAGCCAAGATTGGGTAAGAAATCCATGTTAAGCTTCCGTATAAATCACGCTTCGATTGGGTATTGTTTGCTTCTACCTCAAGATACTTCTGGTAAGCTACATTGTTTGCATTTACGTCAGAAACACCTGGAGTATAGGCTGGGAAATCAAAACTTGAGTTATACCCGTTGATTGACTTTTGGTTGTAACTAAACACATAAATAGGATGCATTCCACCCATTAATGGGGTTCCTACATTACTTACGAAATTCGAAGTAGGATTCCAAACCATGTCGGCTCCGTTTTCACCGCCAAGGAAGGAATTCTCTCCAAAGGCCATGTACAAGCGAGCACCAGATTCTAAGTCTACCGCATACCCTGGGAACCAGCCCATTCCGGTACCTGTACCGTCCGCATTTCCGTTCTTATCTACGCTTGGACTTTTTCTTAATGCTCCAGGATTCGCACCCCCAACATTCAATCCAGCCGTACGACCAAGTTCTACAATCGGACAACGGGTCCACTTGCTCTTATCGCTAGTAATAACAATGTTCACACTTGGCAAGAACGAAATCGATGCATTTTGACGAGAAGAACCGTTAAAGGTACCACAATATGCTAACGGCATGTAGTCTGCTTGATAACCGGTTAATCGGTGCGGTGCAATCGTTCCTTCTAAAATACCTTCATAGCTTTGAGGAGGATCAACCCCGGCTTCGTCCGGATAATTACAAGGATTCAAGTAAACAGGGCCGTTTGGTAAACACTCGTATCCAGGATCATTTGGATCTGTTTCCGGCGCATAATCTCCTGAACGAATCCAGTTGGTTGGGAAAAACGCATCATTATCTGGAACGCCCATTAACCATCGTTTAGAAGAATCTCCATAGGTCATAGAAGACTCAATCATATCCGTTGTTTTCGCCGTGATGTTACCCGAACCTGATGGGAAATAATAGTTTTCCTGGTGAATTTGCACCGAGATTCCCCATTCCGGAATAATTTGTTCGTTGTCTCCAGCTATGGTGACCTCAGAGCTCACTGAATCTTGAATGGTTCCACCTTTCGTATCGTAGCGATAAATGACCCAGCTGGCGGTATCTGCCGCATTTCCTGGAGAAGTTGGTGTGTAGTTTCTGAAACGACATTCAAAATAACCACCTTTCAAGTTTAATGGGTCAACCACTTTAATGTTAACAGGACCTTGTCCAGCAGCATATTCTGGGTCTTCCATATATCCTGAATTTAAGATGGTATTTAAAGACTCGTCTGTAAATTCTAAGGATCGATTACCATTACCATATCCATCTAAACGTGTGATTTTTGGCGTAGAACCATAACTAACTAATTGATAGGTACCATCAGCCTCCGGCATTGGGTTATGCGGAACTGCCGGCGTAGAACTAATTGCAGTACCATCAAAATTCAAGCGAGAAGAAATGTAAGGCATTTTTTGTCCATCTAATAACAATGGATCGTTCGGATCATACTTCTTGAATTCATTGTGCGCATAAGCAACCGCAACATAATAATATGTTTTGTGGTTAACTAAACGTCGTGCACCTTGAGCAAATGCATCTTCTGTAATTTGGAAAGAGTGACGGATTCCTTTGTTTTCACCATCAACTTTTTCTACTGGCACTGAAAATCCTAAGGCCTCATCGAATTCAAAATTGATCAATCTAGAAATACTATTCTTGATGTCACATTGAGCCACCAAACGTGCTTTGGTTGGATCAGCGATATCAGAAATCGAAACATCTTGATTCTTTAACTGGAATATTTGATACCCTTCAAAACGGTATTTTCTATCCACGGTTGGATCTGGAATATTAATTTCATCGATTTCTTCGTAGGCTTCTTGATAGTTGTTTGAAGAGATCGGGTTTTCAATCATTAAGATCAATTCCTTATCCAATTCCTGAATTGTTAATTTAGGCGCATCAGGCGGAGATAAGATTTTAAAACATGCATCAAACAACGCTTGCGCTTTAGTATCTGCTCGTTTCATCGCATCTACAGATGCCATTAAGGTACCTTCTGTACTACGTCCGTAAACTATACCAACAGTAATGTTATTAACGGCACCTGGCTTCAAGGTGAATGGACCAGCTGACTGTACGAAACGACGGTCACCGGCAGGGTTATTGTTTGTTGATTCATCCCATCCATTTGGATAAGCACCAGACATATCAGTACCAGCAGTAGACCAATGCAATGGATCTGATGTTCCAGGGAACATATAATCAGATAGCGTTCCTGGAGTACTTCCTAAACCACCATAATACATTTCTGAGCCATTTGCCCATTGTCCTTCCATGAAGTTATAAAATTCTGCTGCGGGACCTGGGTCATTGTATGGATATGCTGACGTAGAGGTATAATAAGTAAATCGTCGCATACCAAAACGCTCGTTATCAATAATACCATCAGAATAACCGATACCGATTCCTTTGTATACGATTCCATTATTAGCTAAGGCATCAACTACCGTAGGAACAACTAAGGATTGGGTAGCGTTATCAAAATACGGACCTGGGTTATCAATTCCATCCGCATCTTGATATGGACCTTCGAAGAAGTCACATCCGATCGCTGGCGGATTATCTCCATACCCTAATTTACCTCCATCATTTTCATCGTTAAGGTCTCCATTGTACATGTAACCCAATCCACGAGAAACATCACAACCTGCGTAGTCATCTGCATAATTTCCAACATCCGCATCCAAGTACTGAGCGAAATATGTATCGTAAAGTGTTTGCGTACCGCGGTTAATTAATTCATAGTTATAGAAGGTCATTTTATTCACCTCATCATTGGTTGCGAAAGAAAAGGCCTGTGCGCGAATCTCCATACCGATAGGATCTCCATTTGTTTCCGTGTGAATATTTCCTTTATCATTGAAAACCCACCAATGCGTCTCATCACCAAACAAAGAAATTCGACGGTCAAACCCACACTGAATATCATCACGACCTAAGATATCGTCATACCATGGGTGGTCACCATTATCTGGATTATAATTACCATCCTGATCTCTATCATAATAAGGCGCCAAGAAATAGTCTTGTCCTTTAGAAACATCACCATGCGCTGGCCAGTTATAGATTCTGTTCAACTCTTCATTAGAAGGTGCTTGCACATCATCACATTCTGTAGTAATCCCAGCTTGGCATTCCCACCAGATATTAAAACGAATAACCTCCGCTTTACGAATCGTATAGAATTGATCATAGGCAATACACTGATCTGGGTCGATGTTCGCTTCACCGAAATCCCGAATTGCACCATCCCCTACAGGAAACAAAGGATTATAATTTCCGGTTCCAGGAGTTACCGATAAAGGACCAGGCCAAAAGTCATTTCCAGCGCGGTAACGCAATGCCGCAAGCTTAAGCTGTCCGTTTACGTCCGTTCCCCCCATCCAAAGTGCACCGGCAAAAATCGCAAAGCGATTACTTCCTTTTGGAACCTCATAAGCAGCTACACCGTTTTGACGGTTTTGAAACATGGAACCACCTTGTTCAATTAAGGCACGGACATCATTAAATTCCATGATGTATTTAGCAGTAGCAGGGCTACAGTTTGCTTTTGGTTTTCCTGTTGGCTTTTTACTTTTATCGTTTGGTCCATAATATGCCAAGGCATTAGAACCAATGAATACGATTGCGATAAGTGCGGCAAATAATTGCTTTTTCATAACCTTTATGCTATTTATTTTAGAAATCATATTTTATTCCAAGACGAATGGTACGAGGTACACTAATGTTAAACGGATTATTCACCTTCATGGAGTAGTAATCACGAAACGCTTGTTCATCTGTTTGATTTTGGATGGATGTTTGACTAGCTGCTGCAGCTAAATATCCATCATCATCTGCGTTACCAGTAGCACGGTAAATTGATAATATATTGAACTGATTAAACAAGTTCGTAGCACGGATGTAAATGTTCAAATTGGAAACTTTTTCTTTATCCTTGCTTTTCGCATCTTTAGATTTGTGTGTAATGGTAATGTTTCGATCTAACTGCATGTCTAAACGGTAAGTCCAAGGCATACGTGAACCATTCACTGTACCGCTAATACCTGCATTCAAGTTACCAATACCTTCATCTGTAATGAATGTTTGTGCGGAATACGGGTATCCTGAGTTGATGTTAGTAAAGATGTTCAATCCAGTATTTTCTAACACATTGAATCCACCGATTTTCGGACCGTTATAGTCTTTACCTTCACCGTAACGATAGTCGAACGTAATGGCGAATGCGTGACGTTGGTCATAGCTGTACGGGAAGATATTTCGAAGGTTAGGAATACCTGCATTAATGAATGCTGCCATAGACGTTGCATCAGAACCTGTACCATCAGCGAACTGTAAGGTATAGTTTGCGGTCATACGGATATTTCCAGTTTGACGTAAATCGTATGCAATCGTCATCCCTTTAACCGTACCGAAGTCACGGTTACCAAACGTTTTATAAGACGCTGGGTAGGCCATAAATACATTGATTAACTGCACATTATTACGTTGTTCACGGTAGAACGCAGAGATTTTCAATGATGACGTTGGCGACAACACTTGTTGGAATCCTAATTCGTAATCTACAGTAGTTTCTGGCTTAAGATTCGCGTTTGAAATCACTGCACTTCGTGTTTGAATGTATTGATACTCATATGGATCAAAACGGAAACCTGAAGTAGGACGCTTAGTTAAGATGTCATAATGCGCAAAAAACGAAGCTTTCTCAGAAATCGGGAATGAAAAAGCGATTCGAGGCATCACGTTAATTTGAGCTTTGTAGTCTTCAAACGCAGATGCATCGGGAGCGGTTTGTCCTGGATTCAATACCCATGGAGCAATAC
>JAIXRD010000343.1 GCA_027485365.1 Cryomorphaceae bacterium
GCTTAAAGATAAAAAAAACTGAGCGACACTTCGACTCCGATCAGCCCGGAGCACACTTCACTGTGCAAACCTGGACGTGTGAGGGGATTGAGCCGCGGACGCAGCTCTTGTTTCTTCATGGGGCCCTCGGCCACGGCGGCCGCCACAGCGGAATGTTCGAATGGTTTATTCGTCGCTCCGAAGGGCGCATTGCTGTGCATGCGATGGACTTCATTGGGCACGGTCTTTCTTCCGGAACACGCGCCTACGTTAAACAATTCCGTCATTGGGTGGAAGATGCACTGAAGGCTTACGAGGCTCTGGCGTTGCAGGGACCGGTGGTCGTCATGGGTCATTCCATGGGCGGTGGAGCTACCATGCTTGCCGCAGCAAACAATAGCTCCATTGCGGGAATTGTTGGATTAGCTCCAGCCGAAACCAACCCAACAGCCATTGGTGTTTGTCCAAACATTACCGTTCCTGCCCTCATATTTTCGGGTTCTAGTGATGGCGTAACCCCTCCAGCTGAACACCATATTCCAATATATCAAGGAATTGCCTCTACCTGTAAATCCTTTGTTAGCATTACCGGTGGAGCGCACTGTTATTTTGCCAACAGCAATTTTAATTGTGATTTTGGTGAAGGCACTTCCTCGCAAGGGATTTCGATTTCAAGGGCAGAACAACAGGAGAAAATGTTTTGGTTTCTTGATCCATGGTTACAATATGTGTTAGGCTCTGATTGCTTTGCATTAACTGATTTTCAATGGAAACTGAATAATACCATAGGAACCCTAAATCAAGGCACGTGTGCTCCTTCAGGAACAAACGCAACAATCCTTTACGACAACATGTCAACCTTATGGACTACCACACCGGGAACGGCCTATCAATGGTACTGGAACGGTCAAATCATGCAAGGAGAAACCAATGACAGTTTAGTTCCACCAGTTGATTTAGGAGGAGATTATTCCGTATCGGTATTCTCTCCGTCGGGCTGTGAAACAAGCTCCTTCTTTACCCTTCAAGGAGCTGTCAATGTGCTACCAATGGATTATCAGTTGATTTACCAAGCAGCGGAAAATATTATTCAGATTACTACAAATACACCGTACACTGGAAGTATTAGTCTGCAAGATATTCACGGTCGAATCATTAAACAAGAGGTAGTTAACGCAACAAGCATGAGCTTCTCAAGCAATCAATTATCCAAAGGGGTTTACTTTGTTCGTTTAGGGAACTTGCCTGCAAAACGAATACTGGTCTACTAAATTAACAGTGCCTCTAAGGCTTCTCGACTTTGCATGGGTTCATGAGCTCGTATGATTCCATCTTGTGGCACGAACCAAAGGGGTAATTCAAAGGCTATCACCAAATCCAAATCGTGCGTTGAAAGAAGGATGCCTTTTTGTTCTGAAGTGGCCAATTCTTTAAGTAAAGTAAAGAGTTGTTTTCGGTGATAAAAATCCAAAAAGGCGGTAGGTTCATCCAAGAAAATAAAGGGTGTGTCTTGCGCTAAGGCGCGTGCAAGCCCCACTAATTGTCGCTCACCATCGCTCAATGAGGACGTAAGTTTTTGACTTAAATGCTCCGCACCTACCCGTTTCAGTGCATGTTGTGCAACCTGAATATCCGCTTCCCTTGCACTACCCAAGATGCCTAAATACGGAGTTCTTCCGAGCAGGACATAATCCAATACCAAGAGTTGCGATACACCCACGAAATGGGCATTAAGCCATGCAATTTTAGTAGCTAAGGATTGAGGCGACCAATGCACTAATTCTTTTCCATCAATGTACACCGATCCGCTTAGGATAGGAAGTGAGCCACGCAAGGTTTGAAGCAGGGTGGATTTTCCACTACCGTTCCTACCTATCAAAGCCACCAAATCCCCCGGATTCAGCGTTAACAATTCAGCTGATGCGATGGATTCCGTGTAACCGATATGTAACTGCTTAGCCTGTAACATGCCTGTTTTTTAAAATCATCCAACTTACAAAGGGCACTCCCAAGAGTGCAGTCAAGGCATTCAAAGGAATCGCCACGTAGGATTCAAGTAGCTTAATCGTGAAATCACACACCCCTAAAAATAACGCACCAAAAAGGATATTGGAAAACAACAACACGCGATGATTTTGGGTTTTCATTAGCAATTTTGTTACGTTCGGAATGGCCAGTCCCACGAAAGCAATAGGACCAGCAAAGGCCGTAATGACACCGGTAAGAATTCCCGCAATCAAGATGCTCATGATACGTACCTTACGGATAGAAACTCCGAGGGATTTGGCGATGTCTTCTCCCAACACCATGGCATTAAGTGAACGTACCTGAAAAAGTGAAAGAACAACTCCAAGGCTTGTAATTATGGCAATCCATGGGATTTGCTGAATGGTCACCCGTTGTAAACTACCAAAATTCCAAAATACATATTGTTGTAAATCTTGAGTAGCCGAAGACGCCTGAATAATTGCAATGATGGCACCGATGAAGCTACTCAGCATTAATCCGATAAGCAATAAATGAACCGCTGAACGCAATTTAAGGGCAAAGAGCAACATGATTGCGCCCATTCCCATAGCACCCAAAATCCCAAGAAAAATCAAATCCGTCGTAGATCCCAAGGCGGTAATTCCTGTCATCATCCACAGGGCAACCAATAAGGAGGAGCCGGAAGTGATTCCCAAAACATCAGGTCCAGCCAAGGTATTTTGAAATAAATTTTGCATCAACATTCCCGCCACGGAGAGTGCTGCGCCGGCTAAAAAGGCCATGAGAATTCGAGGCAGTCGAAACGACCAAACTACGGTAGAAGAAACGTCATCCGTTGGATTGGTTAGGGCCTGAAAAATGTGTTCCCATGTGGTGTTGAAATACCCCGTTTTCAAATACAGCAAAAATACCACAAGGAGCAAGATTCCAGCGGAGAGAAGCAAGATCAGGTGGGATTTAGTTTGGTTCATTTTACTTCCCGGTAAAAATACAACATTGCATCGGCTGAATTCCCTTGTTTGATTCGAATTAAATCGCGCAGCACGATGTCTGGCATGAGGGCACTTTGTTCCCAAAATTTATTCAGGTCTTGTGAGTAGCAAAAAATCGAACCCTTAGTAAATGGACGAAGTTGAATTGCTTTTGGAAAAGCGTTTAAGATAGCTTGCTTAGTAGGGAATCCTGGATTTAGCCAAAGTTCACACGCCTCAGCCTCTTGATAAATGCGTTCAGCCCCTACAGCCATACTTCCCGTACCCTTGTAGTTCATCGAAAAGGTGCAAAAATCTACTTGATTAAAAAAACGTGCTTGAAAACTATTTTGCAAGGGAGAATACCAATAGTCTCCCGCAAAATTACCAACCAATATCTTTTGACATGAATTCCCTTTGGGAAGCTTGTTAAATTTATTGTATCGTTTACAAATGGCCTTAAACTGAAGCTCGGCTTCTTCAAAACGATTTGTAATTGCCCCGAAAAACAACAACCATTCGGCCTTTCCTAAGGGGTGTTCTTCACGCCAATCGTAATTGGGAATCCACTGAATGCCTAGGGCCTTAAATCGTTCTTCGTTAGCTTGACCCAAGGGCTCCATGCCTGCAGACACCCACACGTTAATGTGCTTTTTTGAAAGTGATTCAAATGGAATAGAAGTACCACCAAGTTCCAACAATTGGCCTTTGTTAAATCGTTTTTTTAAGGTGGGGTCGTGCAGATATTTTCCTAAAGAAACGGCGCCAATGCTTTCTCGAGCATTCAACGATACCAGCATTCCAACATGTGTAGCTGCATTAGTTGCTAGCTTCATGTTATTGATATCGAGCACTTCCGTGGTTGTTGACATCGACTTTACCTGTTCCGGATGGGTGGTGCAGAGAATGACACGTGTTGCGGCTTTCCGGTCTGGATCTTTGATAAACAGCTTTATCCCTAATTCCGTTTTGGTATAAGAGAACCACTGACTGTACCTTGATTTTCCAATCGTAGCATCAGCACCTTTCGTTTTCGAGGTATTGCATCCAAGAAAAAGAAATAAAAAACTAAAAATTAGGAGCTTAATACTGTTCTTTTTCATTCGGAAAATCACCCGATTGTACATCTTGAATATATTCCGTGAAGGCGCCAAGCATTTCGTTGTGCAGGTTTCGATACTTTCTCAAAAACCGCGGATTAAACTCATTGTTGATGCCTAACATATCATGAACAACAAGTACTTGACCGTCTACCCCATTTCCTGCACCGATTCCAATCACAGGAATCTGAACAGTTTTAGCTACTTGAGTGGCCAGTGCAGCTGGGATTTTCTCGAGTACAATGGCAAAACAGCCGGCTTTCTCTAGTGCTTTTGCGTCTTCAATCAAACGATTTGCCTCTTCTTCCTCCTTGGCTCGTACTACATAGGTGCCGAATTTATAAATAGACTGAGGCGTTAAGCCCAAGTGGCCCATTACAGGAATTCCAGCTGTCAAAATACGTTGGATGGATTCTATGATTTCACTTCCTCCTTCCATTTTTACGGCGTGCGCACCCGTTTCTTTCATAATTCGGATGGCACTATTCAAGGCTTCCTTTGAATTCCCTTGATAACTACCGAAGGGAAGATCCACTACAATAAGGGCGCGTTGCACTGCACGAACGACAGATGCTCCGTGATAAATCATTTGATCTAGCGTGATTGGCAAGGTCGTTTCATGTCCTGCCATCACATTAGAGGCAGAATCTCCCACCAGAATTACATCGATACCTGCTTCATCAATGATGCGAGCCATGGAAAAATCGTATCCCGTTAACATGGAGATTTTCCGTCCGCTGTTCTTCATTTCTTGCAAGGTATGTGTAGTTACCTTTTTTACTTCTTTGTGTACTGACATGCCAAGAATTTGATTCAAAAGTAAGGAAAGTGGATTAAAGCACCTAAATAGGACACGAAGCAGTGTGGAAAAGATGAAATAAATCCTGAAATGAACGAGCAAAAACTAATTACTTTTGTTTTACCCGTAATATAACACGCATGGAACAACAGAAAACAGCTACAATCATCGGAGCAGGTCTCGTGGGATCACTTTGGGCCGTATATTTATCAAAAGCGGGCTATAAGGTCACGATTTTCGAACGTCGATCAGACATTCGTCAAGCGGAAATCTCAGCCGGTAAATCCATCAATTTAGCGCTTTCAGTGCGCGGTTGGACTGCACTAGATAAAGTAGGTGTTGGCGATGAAATTCGCAAAATTGCCATTCCGATGTACGGACGAATGATGCATGATTTAGAAGGAAACTTGACCTATCAGCAATATGGGAAAGAAGGTCAAGCGATTTTCTCTGTTTCTCGTGGTAAAATCAATGCTACCATGATGGATATTGCGGAAAATCACGGTAATGCCACCATACATTATCAGCATTCATGCGATAGGGTAAATACAGAAACCGGCGAAGCATTCATACACAACGAACTTACCGGGGAGCGATTCACGGTGAAGGCTGATGTGGTATTTGCGGCAGACGGATCTTTCTCAAGTGTACGGTATAGTTCCTTCCAAAAACGAAATCGATTTAGTTACAGTCAGAACTACATTGCAGACGGATACCGCGAATTATTGTTACCTGCCAATGCGGATGGCTCCTATAAATTAGACAAAAACGCCTTACACATCTGGCCGCGGGGCCGCTTTATGATGATTGCCTTAGCGAACGAGGACGGTTCGTTTACATGCACCTTATTCATGCCCTATGAGGATGACAAATACGCCTTTGATCGCTTAACATCCAAGGAAAAAGTAGATGAGTTCTTTCAAGAGGTTTTCCCTGATTTTTATGCCATGGTACCGAATGTCGCTGAGGCGTGGGAAGATCATCCTTTATCTTCTTTATCTATAATACGTTGTAAGCCTTGGCATGCCGGCAAAGTAGCCTTAATGGGGGATGCCGCACATGGAACGGTTCCTTTTTACGGACAAGGAATGAACGCAGGATTTGAAGATTGTCGTGTTTTGTTTGAGTTGATGGAAAAACACCAAGAGGATTGGCCACGCGTATTCGAAGAATACAGTATCGTTAGAAAACCGGATGGTGATGCCTTACAAGATTTATCGCTGGATAACTACTTGGTAATGCGGGATTATGTGGCAGACCCATCGTTTATTTTGCGCAAAAAAATTGAGGCGAAATTCAGTGAACTGTACCCTGAGCGTTGGATGCCGTTATATTCGCAAGTTACCTTCAGCAATATCCGATACAGCGAAGCCTATCAGCAAGGACAGGTGCAAAATGGCATCATGGACGAGGTCATGGCCATGGAAGGGATTGAAGAACGCTGGGATTCCGAGGACGTAATGAATTTACTATTAGAGAAAAGTGCACATTTTAATTTTAGCCATGCGTAGAATATTGATATTATCTATTTTGTTTCCTTGTGTATTGTTCGCACAGGATTACGGATTTAAAAAGGGGTCAAAAGACAACGATTACTTGATGGTGCGGAACAAAGGTATTACCTTTTCTGTTGGTCCGACCTGGCAATTTACGCCAAAAACAGAGACTTATGAAATCACCGATAATGCGGGAAGTCGAGGGACGACCACAATAGATCCTTCAGGAAAGCTTGGGTTTTATGGAGAAATTGGACTGGTTGTTTTTCCTGCCTGGAAGGCTTTGATCCCTATGAAAAAACTAAAGAAAAGTCGTTTGCTCGATTACATGGATTTTACCTTGGGGTATCGCCAATACCGCGGGAAAGAACTCGTAACTACTGAATTTACGAATGCCTTAGGGGAAGTGACAAACCGTATTGAATCGACAGGTAACTACTCCAATGGATTGGTATATGGAAGATTTGATGCGCATACCCTCTTATATTTTGGTAAAAAGAAAATCGAAAATGCAAGTAAACATTTCATTGATCAATCGATTGGAATTAACATCGATTATAATCTATTGAAAGGTTCTACTACGTACGAACCCTTAACATCTTCTTACAATCCGGTAGTGAGTGAATTT
Source organism: Cryomorphaceae bacterium (assembly GCA_027485365.1). Classification (GTDB taxonomy): domain Bacteria; phylum Bacteroidota; class Bacteroidia; order Flavobacteriales_D; family Crocinitomicaceae; genus UBA952. The sequence continues at coordinate 6,963 of JAIXRD010000343.1, forward strand.
AAATTTTATAAGCCCTTAGTTGTACAGTTTCACTATTCCATAGGTGTTGGTGTACGCTTCAATAGGGCATGGATGATGATTCCCGGGGTTTCAATCCCGTTTGTCACCTTACATGAGTGGAATGGGTTTAATGCCCGCATGAATTGGTTTCAATCTACCTATTGGCCAATTCAAGGACAAATACGCTTTATTAAATTATTTGAGCGGCAACCCAAATGTGGTGCATACGGGGATTCGAAGGATGTAGAGCGAAATAAAAATTATCGCGACAAAAACTAAGCGAACCAGTTTTTCAGAAAGTATTTCGGTCCTTTTTTCTTCAGTCGTTTAATGACATCGTCGCGATCACCGATGTTGCTGATTTTATAGACGTCATTGAACACAGGTTTTCCTTCGCGATAAAAAATAAACTCCAAGGTAAGGTTTGAAATTTCATCCTTATATAAATTATAGATGGTTGCGCGGTCAAGTCCTTCAGAGAACAAGGGTGGATGCTCTGATTTTTTAAATCGGTTATCGAATCCTTTTACGTTCACCAAGCAATACGTTGAAAATCCTTTTTCCTTGAGTGCGGTCAATGAGCTGTCTGTAGCTAACACCTGACTGGAACCTCCCTGTTTAACAAAATTGGTTGCAGGAATTGCTTTAATATGCATTGCGGTGAAAATCTCACATAAATTCACTTCCAAGGCATAGCGGTCTTCAGGTTTTTCAAACTGAGCAATAACTACACATTCTTTTAATTTAAATGCTTGAGCCCAAGAAAAATGTAGGACCAAAAGCAAAATAGCTAGGAATAGATGTTTCATCTCGAGGTTAAAATACTTCAGCAGCAATGGCCTTCACTGAAGAGGAATTAGACATGGTGTAATAATGAATGCAAGGAACGCCTGCTGCTTTCAATGCCTTCGATTGTTGTATTCCCCATTCAATCCCTACGCGCTCGACATCGGCATTTGTTTTACATTTGATTAATTCACGTGAAAGTTCAACGGGATAATCAATATGAAAATATTTGGGGATAAACGAAATATGTGTTAGGCTTTTTAAAGGCTTTAACCCTGGAATAATTGGAACGGTGATTCCAATTGCTCGGCATGCTTTTACAAAATCAAAAAACTTCTGATTATCGAAAAACATTTGGGTAACAATATAGTGCGCACCAGCTTCTACTTTTTTCTTTAAATGATATAAATCGTCTTCAAGGTTCATTGCCTCAAAGTGCTTTTCTGGATAACCTGCAGCACCAATACAAAAATCGGTAGGGTCCATCTTATAATCATCCATGAGGTAATGTCCTTGATTCATTTGGCCAATTTGATGAATCAATTCATTGGCATGTTTATGCCCCCCGGGTTCCGGAACAAAAACCGACTCACTTTTAATTGAATCTCCTCGCAAGGCAAGTACATTATCGATGCCGAGGAACTGCAAATCAATTAATGCATTTTCAGTCTCTTCTTGATTAAATCCGCCACAAATTAAATGCGGCACAGCATCCACATTGTAGCGATTCATAATGGCAGCACAAATACCAACCGTTCCTGGACGTTTACGGACTGCGATTTTCTGCAGGAGTCCGTTATCTCGTTCTTTATAAATAAACTCTTGTCGATGATAGGTAACATTTACAAACTTTGGTTTAAATTCCATTAAAGGATCTATTCCATCATAAAGTGTTTGAATTCCCTTACCTTTTAACGGAGGTAAGATTTCAAAGGAGAACAAGGTGTCCTTCGCGGCTTTTATATGTTCAGTTACTTTCATAGTCGGGGTACAAAGATACGACAAGTTTAAAGAATCCCTTACCCCTTTGTTTCTTGAATTGCCTGATAAATATCTTGAGCAAAATGACGTGCTTGTTCCTCGGTAATTGTTAAGGGAGGTGCTAAGCGAAAGCTATATGGGTGCGAAAGAAACCAAAAGGTAAGCATGTGTTTTTCCAAGCATCGTTTTACCACACGTTCCACCCGTTCAGCCGATTCCATATCAATCGCAAACATTAACCCAATGTTCCGAATTTCTTTCACCTCTGGATGTGCAATCAGGACATCATGAAAAATTGCGGCAATCTTTGGCACGATTGAATAATCAATTTCCGTGGTGAGAACCTTTAGAAACGCAGCCGCTGAAGCACACACCACCGGGTGACCACCAAAGGTGGTAATATGACCTAACATTGGATTTTCTTTAAACGCTGCCATATGTTCAGGACTCGTCACCAAAGCACCAATGGGAAGACCTCCTCCTAGTGATTTACCCAAGGTGAGTACATCCGGGATTACGTTAAATTGTTCAAATGCGAAATTAGAACCCGCTCTACCAAGACCACATTGAATTTCATCAAACACCAATAAGGCGCCAACTTCGTTGCAACGAGCTCTTAATGCAAGCAAATAGGAAGAATCTGGGATTCTCACCCCGGCATCACCCTGAATCGTCTCTAAAAAAACACCTGCTGTATTTGTGTTGATTTGCGCTAACTCTTCAAAATTATTAAGGGAAATAAAACGTATACCAGGAAGTAAGGGACGGTAATTTGTCTTCTTAACTTCATTAAATGAGATGCTCAGGGTACCGTGGGTACTTCCATGATACGATCCTTTGAATGCAATGATTTCGCTTCTTCCAGTCACACGTTTTACCAATTTCATAGCGGCTTCATTGGCTTCGGTTCCAGAATTTACTGGATAAACGGCTTGTAATGTAGAAGGAAGAATTTTAGTTAGTTCACGCGCAAAATCCATTTGAGCATCTTGAATGAATTCTCCATACACCATAACATGAAGGTGGCGTTCTACTTGGTCGTGAATTGCTTTTTTAATGGTTTGATGTCCATGGCCCAAGGAACTCACGGCAATCCCTGAGATTAAATCGGCGTAGGCATTCCCTTGTTTATCGTATATGAAAATCCCTTCAGCTCGATCTACATCAATGAGTAAGGGATAGGGTGAAGTTTGACCGAGGTTGGTTAAAAAATCCATGAAACAAAATTAATGAAATATAGATATGAAGACATTGGGACTTTTGGACTTATAGACTTTTAGACATTAGGACTTTAGGATATTAGGACTCATGGAAGTTAGATTCTCTTAATGTCTTATCGTCTTAACATCTTAATGTCTTATTTGACTTTTGGACGCTAGGACTTAAGGATGCAAGTGCCTGGAAAGCGGCCCTTCGATACGTCCTTCGGACTACTCAGGGACCGATGACTTTCGGAGAAAATGCATTTTCCTCCCTTGAGGGAGGATTTAGGAGGGTGACCATGGACTTTAGGATACTGTGATATTATGACTCATGGAAGTTAGATTCTCTAAACCTCTTAATGTCTTAACATCTAAATATCTAATTCTCTCACCATCTACCTATGCTTTTAGCGACCGTTGTTTGATCATACCGCCTTTGGTATCCTTAACGCTATGCATCACAATA
>JAIXRD010000004.1 GCA_027485365.1 Cryomorphaceae bacterium
AAACCCGCGTTACCCGTGTTACACCAATTTTGATGGCGTTACCCGAGTTACGCAATTTGTCACCCGAGTTACACGAATAAAATAGATGGATCTACGAAGAATGGCACACCATTTCCTTCGGAAATGAACCCGAGTTACTCGAGTAAAATATTGGAATAAAAATTAAGTAGTTATTTAATAAAATAAGTTTTGTTATTTTGGGAGGCGGTAGAAAAACGTCGAACAATCGTAAATTTCATATTGAATACTTCACCGATTCGATTCCTTCAATAATTAATCTTTACTCCCATCATTTTTGAGGCTCAGGTATTGGGATAAAGAACGAATTGTGTTGTTCAACCCGCTCACTTTATAAACACCAGTGTATCGTTCCTGATTTCGATGCGCTTGTACACGAAATTATCTATGAAATACTGCTTTTCTGCTTCAGTCCAACCTTTCATTATCTCCAAATCACTTTGAATTGCTTTACGTTTTTTATCGGCCTCTAGCCTTTGCTGTTCATTTTCCGAAATACTGTCGGGGATAATGGGTTTAGAAATGGTGCAACTCACAACCAGCAAGAACAAGCCTACATGTATAAATTTAGCGATCAACATCAAAAAGAGATTAGAATTAAAAGATTGAACGAACAGCCTATTTTTAGTTACAGCATTTTTTAGTCAAAAATCTTACCGTGGACTGAGTGGTCCGCCTTGGCGGAGTGTATCGAAGGACACACTTACTGAGTAATCCGCCACGACGGAGTGTATCGAAGGATACATTAAAAAAAAACGTAGGGTCCCTCCCATCCAACTCTACCCATCAATAACTTTTAGTATGCTTAGTTTTCTCCTGCTTAAGCTCCTTTTTATGCTTGACTCCTTGTTCAGACGAATCCGTATCATAGGCCCAGGCACCTACGAGTTGACGACTTCGACAACCGGTTAATATGAGCAGCGAGGATACAAAGAACAACATCATGGGCTTGAATACACGGTACCGATAGCTTGATGCGTGAACCGTTTGGTACCAAGAGATCATCTTATCTTTCCAATTCCCAAAGGGTTTATCTAATTGTTCCGCATAAAAATTGCCGCAACGATGTTCCGTATTGTCAAGGGTGATTTCATTGTGAATTTCGGATGGACTCAAGGACCTGAAATCCTTCACTGAGATCTTGCACTCGGTACAAAACCTACCTACAGCATCCGGAGTCATATCACTGAATTTTTTAGAACAGGTAAATGTAAGGTTTGGTTTCGCTTGTTTCATAGATTTAAAGATAGCAATAAATCGTTGTTATTCATTATTGTAACCTTTCGCTTGACACGGGTTATACGTGAAATTAAATCCGATGAAAAAGCAACTATTCACCCTATGCTTCTTAACCTTAGTTTTTTCTGGAAAGGCTCAAACGGTTGAACCCCTTCAATCTAATGCTAAATCAACCGAAGAAACTGAAATTATTTTTCAGGAAGGCAACACCTTAGAAAAAGCAGCAGAACAATGGACTCCCGAACAAAAGAAAGAATTTGCGGATGTATTCTTCATCGAACGAGGAAAATTTACCGTTCCCAAGGAGCCGATTGTGCTTAAGTCCTTCGAGCATCATTGATAAACAAGACCTATAGTCCAACCTTGCATTGCGAAGCATGTTTCTTGTAAAAAATGAACTTCAAAACCCGCGTTTTTAAAATCATTAACGAACTTTTTTGCCGTCTAATGATTTACCAAATAAAAATTTATATTAAAAAACACACTTAAATATTTATCATTATCTTTGTTTACATTTTAAAATTTATAATTATGAAAAAAGGTTTGTTGGTTTTATTGGTAGCAGTTCTTGCAGTTGTTTCTTCTTGTTCAAAAGATGCAAAAATTAATCGTAGACTTGATGGGGAATGGACTGTAGTTAGTATTGGTGGTGTAGCGCCAGAAGCTACTGAAAGTTATGTAATGAAATTCATTAAAGAAGATAAGTTAAGTGGTAACGGTACATTTACGTACACGTTCATGTCTCAGTCATTTACAGATGCTTTTACGTATTCTGTTTTGGATCAAAAAATAACCCTAGTTCTTGATGGTACTGCAGATATCTTTTCAGTTACTAAATACGAAAAGGACAGAATGGAAATGATTGATACGGACGGAGACCTTTGGGTACTTGATCCAAAATAATCGATACAAATACACTGGTAATAAAAAACCGTGAGAAGATTCTCACGGTTTTTTTTGTTTCCTATATCCGCAAACCTTGTTATATCAATACTTAAGAAAGCGTCTCCTCTATTTTCTCTACAACTCTAAATACTTCAAAAATTCATTCTTAGTTTGCTCTTGGGCAAATTGCCCTGAAAAATGAGAAGTAACCGTGCTGCTGTTCACGTCCTTAACGCCTCTGGAAGAAACACATAAATGCGTTGCATCAATAACCACGGCCACATCTTCGGTTTCCAAAACCCTCTTCAAGGCATCGGTAATCTGCATCGTTAGGCGTTCTTGTACTTGCGGACGTTTCGCAAAATGTTGCACCACCCGGTTTATTTTAGAAAGCCCAATTACCTTACCCGAGGAAATGTACGCCACATGAGCCTTCCCAATGATCGGAACAAAATGATGCTCGCAATTGGAATAGAACAAAATGTTCTTCTCCACCAACATTTGGTTGTATTGGTATTTATTTTCAAATAATTTGATGTCTGGGAAGTTTGCAGGATTTAAGCCACTGAAAATTTCTTTAACATACATCTTCGCTACCCTTCTTGGCGTTCCACTCAGGCTATCATCTGTACGATCAAGTCCTAAAATATCCATTATTTCTCCAAAATGAAGGGCTATTTTTTCAATTTTCTCTTCATCGTTTAAGTCAAAAGCATCAGCGCGCAATGGCGTATCAACCGAAGTACTTACATGTTCATCCCCCATCTCATCAATCGAAACCTCAATGGTTCGCGTTGATGTAATCGTATGAACTGTTCCGTTTTGTTTCATGTTTTCGTTTATTTGTTAAACAAGATTTACAAGCAAAAGTTTAGCTCAAAGGAAAAAAAGATTTTTTCTCGTCAAATTATTTGAATCCTGCGAAACTTCGTGCCAACTAAATATTGGTACACATGAAAAACACTTTATTCCTCGTTGGTTTATTTATTTCAGCGCTAACGTTTGGACAATCCGTTAAAGGTGAAGAAATTACATTTACCTATGTAAAACTCCCATCAAATCCTATCACTCCGAAGCCCACCAATTACATGTCGTATGTTACGGCATCTTACGAGGCAGAGAATCAAAAATTACTTGCCCAATACGAAGCAGATAAAGCACAAGCCGAAGCGGATTATCAACGTGAAATGGCTGAATTGCCAAACAAACAAAAAGCGGCAGACGAGAAATACGAACGAGAAATGAAAGCGTGGAATGAAAAGTCTACTGCTTCTAAAATTATTGAAAGCAAAGTATTGAACGAAAATAATCGCCCAGTAAAGGATTACGTTCCACAACCATACCGCAGAACAGTTTCCGCACCAGCCATCAAAACAGCATACGATTACAATTCCTTAGCTTCTACCTATTTGCATTTTGATGGATTTGAAAAAGGAAGTAACAATGCCATGATATTCACGGTAAGCCTACAAGGGTTTGAATCTACTGCACCACGTGTGGTTTCAGAAGTTAAAAAAGAAGTTTCTCGTGTAAACAATGTAAGCACTACAACGGATGTTACTTATTACCATTTAGAGTTCACCTACCGTCACCCGATGAGTTTTAGAGTGTCTAATGCCAACAATATGGAAATTTATGCTGCTTCACCGGCTGAATTCACTGAATTCAAAACCTACAAAGGACCGGCAACAAAAACTAGTCCTTCTACCGACATCACGGCCATGTTAAAAACTATGGAAGACAAAATTCTCCAAGACAACCTAACGGCAATTAATCACATGGTAAATGACCGCATTGGATTTGAAAAAACAGACCGTAAAACAGAAATCTACTTTGTTAAATCTAAAAATGAATCACACAACGATATTCTTGATGCATACAATGCTGCAACCCTAGGATTCAAATTATTCAGCACCAGTGAAGAGCATGGGACCTTAAAGCTGAATGAAGCAATTAACCTATGGAAAACTGCATTACTTGAATCAGAAATTGACAACAAAAAAGCGCGTATCGATAAAGATATTCCGATTGCGCTTTACTACGACTTATTGGAAGCCTATTTTATTCTTCGAAGCACGACAGACGCAGATACAATTCTAACAACGATGGGAAGAATGGACTTATCAAATCGCGATAAAAAAGACCTAGAAAAATA
>JAIXRD010000048.1 GCA_027485365.1 Cryomorphaceae bacterium
GGATAACCCTGTGAGGCGGGGGCGTCTATCCTCCTCAGTTTATTAGGCTTCTCTATCGGAGTAATACAATATGCCCACTCTTAATGATAAGCTCCTGGTTGATGTCTCTTGCAACAATTTTCCATGAATATACCCCTACCGGACAATCTTGTCCTCTGTACGTACCATCCCAGGACTTGGATAAATCGGTCGTTGTAAATACTTCTTCGCCCCAACGATTATATACACTTACTTCTATGGAGTACATAGCCGTTGCCACGGGAATCCAAGAATCATTCTCACCATCTGCATCTGGGGTAAATGCATTGGGTACATAGAGCGTTGGAGATAAATTAAGCTGAATCACTTGATATGCCGTATCAGAACATCCGAAATTATTATACACTACTTGAATTATGGTATATTCTCCTGCCTCACTTGAGCCATAAGAATACTGTTCCAAGGTAAGACCAGACACCGTACCGTTGCCCAAATAATACTCGCCCGTATTGTAGTTCTGAGCCGTATTTGTGATTTCAACAATTGGGTCCTCTGTGTAAACAATCGATGGAAAAACCGTGAAGCCCGCTGTTGGCTGCTCGTAAACGGTAATTAAGGCCTGATTAATTAACGTATCCACACACCCAAACATATTCGTTGTTATTAAGGTAACATCATATACCCCCGGTTCTGTATAGGTATGGGTTGGATTCAAGGATTGAATGGAAGATCCATCTCCAAAATTCCAAAAATACAGATTACCGTTGGTGGAATTATTCGTAAATGAAACCGTTAGATCTTCACACCCTGCGGTAGTATCTGGTAAAAATTGGGAGTTAGGAATTGGATTTACAATGATGTTTTGAAAGGTCGTATCCCCACAACCAAATTGATTATACCCCATTAATACCAATAAATAATTTCCAGTTTGGGTATAGGTAGCCGTAGGCTCAAATTGGTTGGAACCACTTCCGTTACCGAAATCCCAATCATATATAATCGCTCCTTGACTATTATTAACGGGAGTAACCAAGAAAGGTACTTCACAAGACGTTTTATCAGCAACGTCAAAATCAACCACAGGCACATCATGAACAACCACGGTAAAATTAGCGGTATCCGAACAACCAAAGGTATTCAATGCAATAACCTGCGGAGTATACGATCCAGGATTTGGATAATTATGCGCACTACTCGGTGCGATTCCAATGCTTCCGTCGTCATAATCCCACAGCGCAGAAGTCGCGGTTCCAGAAAGTTCATTAAAGGAAACCCACAAAGGCGCACAGCCTTCGTAAACTAAGGTATCATAATCTAATACAGGACTCGGAATGGAATAAACCAATTGATATGCAGTATCCGTGCACCCATTTGCCGCAGATGTACCGATCAAAGAAACCAAAAACGTCCCTCCGCTGGCATACCCATGCACCGGACTATATACATTGGAGCTTAGCCCATCTCCAAAACTCCATACCGTGTTCGAAAGCTGAGAAGAAATGTTTGTAAACTGAAATAATTGACCCGTACACAGCGTGTCGTTGACCACAGTAAAGGCAACCTGTGGCTTGGCAAGTACCGTAATGGTAATGGTTGAGGTATCAAAGGAACAGCCGTTATCTACCACCAATTGTGCAACAAACGTTCCTGATGATGTATACAAATGACTCGGACTTTGGCTATTTGAAACTTGTCCATTCCCAAAACTCCAAAAGTAATTTAGATTTCCACCTTGAGAATAGTTGGTAAACTGGACGTTCAACGGGGCACAACCTACCGTTGGATTCGTGTTGAAGAAACTACTCACCGTATTCGGGAACACGTGTATTGGATAATAAGCAGTATCCGATCCGCAGGCATTTATTGCAATTAATGCCACATTAAAAATAGTGTCATTTGGACCGTAGACGAACGTATGGGTTGGACTTACTTGCGTACTGAATTGACCATCTCCAAAATTCCAGATATAATTAGTTGGAGTCCCCAGGGATAAGTTTTGGAAACCAACGGGTAAAGGGGAACACCCCGTATTTACAGTCGTGGCAAAAGAGGCAATCGGTAATGGATGGACAAGAATCGTATCCAAAAAGTTAGTTGTTCCGCATAAGTTTGTAACCGATAAGGAAATTACATAATTCGTATCTTGTAATAATGGAGGCTGAAAAGTAAGCGCACCCGGATTTTGAGCATTTGAAAAAGGTCCATTCGCAGGGAATCCGAAATTCCAGAAATACGAAGATATGTTGTATCCGTTGGAAGTATTGTTAAAATTAACGTTTAACGGTCCGCAGCCGTTATTGGGCGATGGAATAAATGACGCAGTTGGAGTTGTTACGATATGAATGTTGTTGGTGATTGAATCCACGCACCCCTGTGGCGAAGTTGCCGTAAGTGTTACCGTATAATTTCCTCCGGCAGGAAACTGATAAATAGGATTAAATTGGGTGCTTGTTGCACCATTACCGAAATCCCATAAATAACTATTGGCGCCTTGGGAATTATTAACGATACTTACCGTGGTATTGATGCATTTTAATGTGTCCATTGTGAACGACGGTATTGGTAATGGATTCACCGTTACTTGTCGTGTCGCTGAATTAATACAACCTGTAACCGGATGGGTATAGCTGTACGTTAACGTGTGAGGACCTGCTCCAGCAATTGCTGGGCTAAAAGTAGCTAATTGACCATTGGTAATGCCAGTACCCGACCAAGTTCCTCCGGCAGGAGAAAATCCTGTCAAGTTAAACGACGGCGTTGTTATACAAGTATTTACCGCAGGTCCAGGTGTGATTTGCGGCAAAGGATTCACCGTTACAGGAATAGTGTCTTGAGTTCCAGGACATAACCCGAATACAGGCGTAACCACATAATAGAAATTTTGAACGGCAAAGGAATTGTTGGTAATTGATTGATTGATGCTGTTTCCGCTTCCCGCTAATTGACCAGTTAATTGGGCATTCGTACTCACGGTCCAATTGAATAAGGCACCTGGTGAGTTACTGGATAGCTGTAGGTTGACACTCTGTCCACTGCAAATAGTTACCGAATTTTGACTCGGTATAACGGTAGCCACTGGGTTAACTGTAAGGGTAACAGATACCAAGGCGCCATCACAACCATTAGCGCTAGGCGTAATGTCATAGGTAACTTGACTTGGATTCAACGTATTATTGGTGAGTTGTTGAATAATTGGATTGGATATCCCACTTCCGGCACCTTGAATCCCTGGTCCAGGGTTTACCGTGTAGGCATAAGTTGTATTTAACACGGTTGAATTTAAAGCAATGTTGGTACTTGTGCCACTACAAATGGTATCATTTGCCACATTCGTACTTAAGACTGGAGTTGGTTTTACCGTAACTGGAACATTTACTGCAGCACCTATACATCCATTTAACGATGGAGTAATCGAATACGTAATCACTTGATTACCTGTGGAGCTATTAGTGAGTAATTGGGCAATGGTATCATTAGACCCCGAAACCGCACCAATAATATTATTGTTTGCACTCACGGTCCATCCGTAGGTTATCCCCGGCATATTTCCACTTAAAATCAAACTCGTGCTTGTCCCACTACAAATTGATTGTGCACCCGGATTAACACTCGCTACCGGAATTGGATTTACCGTAACCAATGCTTGCTCCGAATTCCCAACACAACCAAGTGCAGAAGGGGTAATGGTATAACTTACGGAACCGGCTGCATTAGTTGTTGATTGAAGAGCCTGACTTAAGGTATACACCCCATTAACCGAAGTGCCATTTCCATTGCTTGCACCGCTTACATTGATAGAGGACTGAATCCAAGTTAAGCTAGTATTCCCGACATTCGAAGTGCACAATACGCTTGCCGTAGTTCCCGAACAAAGGGTTTGTGCCTGTGGATTAAGTGTTAATACTGGGGTCGGATTTACGGTAACCGTGAAAGACATGTTCGCACCCGAACACCCGTTAAGTGTTCCATTTACTGAAATCGTGCCTACAAAAGCCCCTCCACTCACATTCACAGGTGCTTGCCAACCCGAAATACTGCCTGAACCATTACCGATTAATCCGATGGTTTGATTAGAATTAGTCCATGCGAATACTGCTCCTGCAGGAGTTGACGTAAAGTTAATGGTTGGAATTGCCTGTCCTGGACACACCACAATGTTATTCACTTGAGTTACTGAAGGATTCGGATTAATTGAGATGGTAGAGCTTACCGAAGAACCAGTACAATTGTTCGCGGATGCGGTAACTGTGTATACTACCGTTCCTTGGGTGAGTAGGTTATTAACTAAGACTTGATTCAGACAGGAGCCCGTACCGTTTTGCGATCCCGTTATTCCATTGCTGGCAGACACCGTCCAATTGAAGTTGGCATTGGCCACAGGAGAGGTAAAACAAATACTTGCCGTATCATTAGAACAAATCACGGGACTGGAAATTGTAGCGGTAACTTGCGGTAACGGATTGACAGTAATAGAATAAGTAGCTCCCGTTCCGATACACGGGATGTTGTTATTGGTGTAAGTTAAGGTAGCAATATAACTCAAGACAATAGGAGCCGAAGTATTGTTGGTAAGTGTCTGTACAGGAATGGAATTTGTGCCAGAAGTTGCCATTCCAGAGATCCCAGCAGGTTGATTCGCAGACCATGTATATGACACATTTCCTGGAATTCCCGCATTCAAATTAGATTGTAAGGCAACCGCTACCGAATTACTTCCTGAGCAAAGCACTTGCGGATTTTGTGAAAAACCGAGAACAGGAATCGGATTCACCGTGATTGAGTAAGTAGCAGCTTGTCCCTGACAATTCCCTGCTTGCGTTGCTACATTCACCGTATAAACTACGGTTAATGGACCTTGTGTGTTATTCACTAAGGTTTGCCCAGGGATGGTGTTTACTCCATTGGCTACTGCCCCCGTAATCCCCGCGGGAATATTAGCAGACCATGATATTTGTGCATTCGGAGTTTGGCTTAGGATATTAACGGCTTGAGAAGTTGTGCCAGAACAAAGGGTCTGATTCAATTGACTAAATCCAACGGAAGCCACTGGATTCACCCATATGTTATAGGTTCCAGATTGACCAGGACATCCATTATTTGGACCCGGTCCATTGGTAGTAATGGTGTATGTAAGTTGTTGAATTTGAGCAGAATTATTGGTAAGCACCTGATTAATGGTTGATCCCGTTCCGTTGGTTGCGCCACCAATTGAAGGATTTGAAGAAATGGTCCATGCGTAGGATGTATTCGCTACGTTTGATGTAAGCGAAGAAACCGCGGCTACCCCACTACAAATCGTATCATTAGGTGGAGTAATGGTAAGTCCTGGATTAGGAAACACGGTGATTTGACCGTTAGCAACGGGTCCGGTACACCCATTAAATACCGCGGAACTGGTGATTCCAATAACAGCTGACGTATTTAAGTTGGACGTAATTGGCGTGGCAGCAATCGTATTTGTACCCTGTAAAGGCATCCCTGACAACCCATTCGGAACTGATGCTGCCCAAGTGATCGAAGCACCAACAACATTGGAAGTTAAATTGACTAATTGGCTTGAAGCTCCCGAGCAAAGGGATTGTGAGGGTAACGAATATTGTACGCTTGCCACAGGTTCAACCGTAATTGGTAAGGTAGCAGTTTGACTTGGACAAGAACTCCCAGGCGGTGCCGTTGCTGTAACGGTATAGGTAACCGTACCTTGAGTATTTCCCGAATTAATGAGGGTTTGTGAAATCTGTGGACCATTCACATTAACTGCACCTGTAATTCCTTGGGAGGCCGCAACCGTTGTAGCATAGGATAACCCCGCGGTGTTGGATGAAATGGTAATTTGTGCGTTAGCACCCGAACATAGGCTGCTATCAATGGCTACTACAGAAATTCCATTTTGTGGACTAACCGTTATGGTATAGGTAGATGAAACACCAGGACACACTGCTCCACCACCAGTTGACGCCGTTGCGGTAAATGTTGCAGTTAAATTGCCTTGCGTATTATTAAGTAAGGTGTACGCAGGAATCTGAGTTGTACCAGACAAGGTATTAACGCCTTGTAAGCCCCCGGGAACTGAAACGTTCCAAGCGATCGTTGCATTGTTGGTACTCGTGGTTAGATTGACCAAATTGGTCGTAGCACCCGAGCAAATGGTTTGATTACCTGCGGAGAAAATTACTATTGGAGAAGGATTAACCGTAATGGTATAGTTTAAAGCTGCTCCTGAGCAGCCATTGGCCAACGGCGTAACAGAATAAACCAATTGCAACGGATTCGCGGTGGAATTAATTATGGTCATAGGACTTAAACTACCCGTACCACTTGCTGTAAACCCACTCAGACCTGCTGGTGGGGTAATAGCTGTCCAAGTGAATGAAGTTCCTTGAACATCCGCTGTGAAGGCAGCTTGCGCAGTTGGAAGACCGCTGCAAACCGTTTGTACACCCGGATTATTAAGCACAGGGATGGGATTAACATTAAATGTATAGGTCACTGGGGCACTAGGACATTGGTTTGTTGAAATCGCTGATAAGGTGTATTGTGCCGATTGTTGCGTGGATAAATTGTTTGAAAAGGTAATCGCTGGAATAGGATTATTACCTGAACCTATAGGATGCCCCGACAAGCCACCACCAGCGGTCGAGAAATTCCACGTGAGGGTAGATCCAAGCAGATTCGACGTTATATTAACAGGTGCAGAAGGAGCACCTTCGCACAGCGTTTGTTGCAATGGAGCATTCGTTATTTGAGGGGTCGGGAATACAGTAACTACGATCGTGTCGTTAACTCCTGCGCAAGCATTCCCAATGGTTGGGGTAATAATGATTAAGCCAACAATGGGGTTCACCGTATTATTTATCGGTGCATTCCAAGGAACTAAATTTCCCTGTCCAGAGGCTGGTATTCCAATATTCGTATTCGAATTGGTCCAAGTAAAGGATGCGCCCGCAGGAATACTCTGGAATGCTGATGGAGCAATGTTATTACCCGGACAAACCGAAACATTGTTCAAACCAGTCATTTGAGCAACCGGGTTCACACTAATCGTTGTGTTGACCGCAGAACCGCTGCAGGTATTTGCCGTTGGTACGATGGCGTAAGTAACCGTTCCTATGTTGGAGGTTGCGTTAAGCAAGGTATTGGATATGGTAGAACCAGAATTATTGGTATTTCCTGTAATTCCCGCTGAGGCGTTTGAAGTCCAAGTATAGGTTGTACCCGCAACATTTGACGATAAACTCAGCGTGACGCTCGATCCGGAACATATCGTTGACGCAGGCGAAACCGTTGGGGAAACCGTCGGAATTGGATTGACCGTAATTGTGTACGTTGAGGCAGCGCCCTGACATCCGCCATTGGTGGTGTTTGCTTGTGCAGAAATAGTCACGGTTTGAGGCGCATTCGTTCCTTGAGTTAAGGTAAACGATGGGATACTTGAACTTGAACCGCTGTTTGGATTTACTCCCGAAACATTATTGGAAGCAGTTACAGTCCATGACCAAGTAACATTCGGAGTTGTACTTGTCATGTTAATCGCCGAGGTGCTCTGACCACTGCAAATGCTTTGGCTCGGTCCTCCCGTAAACTGAAGCGCAGGAGCCGGCATAACCGTTATGGAGAGCGTATCGGGTTGTCCTGTACAACCTGATGCATTCGGAGTAATTAAATAATTTAATGTGTAAGGCTGACTTCCGGAATTGGATACTACAGCAGCTGCTAATTGACCAGACCCGGAAGGAGCAAGAAATCCAGTTACCGTATTTGGTATATTCGCATTCAACAAAGACCACGTAAAACCGCCCCCCGCAACGTTGTTTTGATAATTGGAAACCGTTGTGCTCGTACCCGAACAAATAACTTGATCAACTACATTGGTAACCGTCGGATTAGGATTGATGTTGATGGTGTATGTTACAGCGCTACCCGCACAGTTGTTAATGCTGGTAGGAATTACAGAATAGGTTATGGTTTGTGTAATATTCCCCGAATGAGCCACCGTCATCGTTGGAAGAAGATTATTTCCATTACCCGCATTAAAACCGCTCAAATTCGCTCCAGAAACTAAGTAGCTCCACGCAAAACTTGTTCCGTTTAAGTTCGATGTAAAGGTAATTGGAGATGTAGCAACACCTTCACATACCGTTTGATTCAGCGGAGAATTAGTAACCGTTGGAGTTGGATAAACCGTAACGGAAAAACTGGACGAAGTACCAACACATCCGTTATAAGTAGGGGTAACCGTAACCGTAGCGGTAAGGTTGGCTAGCGTATTATTGGAAGGCGCATTCCATGAAGCAATACTTCCATTACCCGATCCAGGAATCCCAACTTGTTGGTTTGAATTCACCCAAGAGAAACTTGCAGGAGCCGGAACCGATCCAAACGCAGCAGGACTCAACGCTTGCCCCGGACATGCCGTTAAATTAGCCATGGGGTTCATCACAGCAACCGGGTTTACATAAACAGGAACATTAAGCACTGTTCCACTACATCCCCCGATTTGCGGAGTCACAGTATACGTAACTAATGCAATGGATGAATTTGAGTTAGCTAAAGTTTGCTGAATCGTAGCCGAGGGAGCGCCAGAAGGCGAAGCGCCCGTTACACCATTGGGCGCAACAACGGTCCAAGTATATTGAACCGCGGGTGTTACAGAACTCAAACCTAAGTTCAACTGCGTATTGCTACACAGCGTATCATTACTTACAAAAGTTGCAAGGGCCGTTACCGTTGGGTTAACCGTAATGGTATACGTGTTTGGTACACCTGGACATACAGCATTTCCGGTGGTAGATGCGCTGGCGGAAATCGTAAATGATACCGGTTGGTTGGTATTATTGATTAATCCCGTAAATGAAGGAATGGTTGAGTTATTTCCAGAAGTTGGCTGTACTACCCCCAGTCCATTGGGTAATGGATTCTGAACAGTCCAACTGTATGTGGTATTTGCTGTAGCTGTTGAAATGGTGACAGCTTGTGAATTCGCATTATTACAAACTGTTTGATTCGGTATCGAAAAAGTAACCGCCGGAGCTGGATTAACGGTGATGGAATAGGTACCCGTGGATCCACTA
The DNA here is from genome assembly GCA_027485365.1 of Cryomorphaceae bacterium. Taxonomy (GTDB): domain Bacteria; phylum Bacteroidota; class Bacteroidia; order Flavobacteriales_D; family Crocinitomicaceae; genus UBA952. The sequence continues at coordinate 9,051 of JAIXRD010000048.1, forward strand.
CAATTGTTCGCCGTAGGCGTAATGGTGTAGTTCAATGTGTAAGGATTTATACCGGAATTGGTAATGGTAGCCACTGGAATTTGACCACCTCCGTTGCTTGGATAGCCGGTCACCGTTGCGGGAATGGCTCCTGGACTTTGCAAGGCATAAGTGAAGCTTCCACCTGCCACCGTGTTTGTAAATGCACTTGATGCCGTGGCCACTCCCCCACAAACCGTTTGGTTCTGAGAAAGCGTCAACTGTGGAATAGGATTCACAGTAATCGTGTAAGTAATTGCTTGACCGCTGCAACCGTTTCTCGTCGGCGTCACAGTGAAGGTGACCGTTTGAACCGCATTTGAACTGTTGGCAATGGTCATTACGGGCAAGTTTCCACTACCGGATGCGGTAAATCCTGTCACCGTTGGATCACTTCCAACCCCAGTCCACGCATAGGTCGTGCCAGCAAGATTAGATGTCCAAGTTACCGCAGCGGAATTCGCTCCTGAACAAAGGCTTTGAGATAAGTTGATGTTTGTTACCGTTGGCGTTGGATTGATCGTTACCGTAAAGTTATTCGCGGTTCCAACACATCCATTAAAGGAAGGAGTTACCGTAACCGTTCCTGTTATTGGTGCGTTGGTGTTATTTGCAGGTGCCGTCCAAGGCGCAAGCTGACCGTTTCCTGGACCAGCAATTCCAATTTGCGCATTACTAACCGTCCATGCAAAACTTGCACCGTTCGGTGTTGAAACAAACGCGGTTGGGGTGATGGTAGCTTGAGGACAAACCGTTAGTGAGGTCAGCGGAGCAATCGTTGCCACTGGATGAACATACGCCACTACTTGAATGGGTTGTCCGGGACAAGCTCCAGCCACTACCGGAGTAATCGTATACGTAACATTTCCGTAATTCGTGGAATTATTGACTAAGGATTGTTGTATACTAATCCCGGGATTTACCGAATTTGCACCACCTGAGGTATTTACCCCATTTACAGCAGTCCATGTAAAGGACGTATTTGGCGTATTGGAGCTTAACGAAATATTGATGGCGCTATTACTGCATATGGTATCATTGCTTACAAAGGCAGCAACCGCAGTTGGTACTGGATTTACGGTAATTGTATAAGTGGAGGGCGAGCCTGCACATTGTGAAGCACCGCCTGTTGTTGCAACCGCAACCACGGTTAACACCAATGGAGTAATGGTATTGTTGGTTAAGTTTTGATAAACGGGAATGGTGGAAGTTCCCGAGGTTACATTAACATTTCCTAACCCTGCTGGCACTCCACCCGGAATAGTCCATGTAAAAGTTACTCCTGCAGTAGAACTACCCAGCGTCACTAAATTGGTGTTTTGCCCTGAACAAATGGATTGATTCGCCGGTGAAAACGTAGTCACAGGAGCCGGATTAACGGTAATAGAATAAGTGCCCGTGGATCCACTACAATTGTTCGCTGTTGGCGTAATGGTGTAGTTTAACGTGTTTGGATTTGTTCCGGAATTATTAATGGTTGCCACTGGAACTTGTCCGCTACCATTTGTGGGGTATCCGGTAAGGGATGCAGGAACCAACCCTGGGCTCTGTAGGGCATAGGTATAACTTCCTCCAGCAACAGAATTCGAAAATGAACTAAGCGCAGTAGCAACCCCGCCACAAACCGTTTGATTTTGGGAGAGCGTAAGCTGGGGGATTGGATTTACGGTGATGGTATAAGTAATCGCTGGACCACTGCACCCATTTCTTGTTGGCGTTACGGTATAGGTTACAGTTCCAATACTGTTGGAATTGTTGCTTAAGTTCAAAGACGGGAGATTCCCATTCCCTGAAGGGGTAAAGCCAGTGAGCGTAGCCGCACTTGCAACCGCTGTCCATGCATAGGTGGTTCCCGCCAAATTTGAGGTCCAAGTTACAGCAGCAGTATTAGCCCCCGAACATATGCTTTGGGTAAGGGTGTTATTCGTTACCGTTGGCGTTGGATTGATCGTTATTACAAAACTTGCAGTTGTACCAGGACAGTTATTGAATGTTGGAGTTACCGCAATATTGGAAAAAACCGTTGCGTTGGAATTATTCGCTAGAGCGGTCCAAGGACTCATTTGACCAGTCCCATTCGGTGGGGAACCAACCCCTGCAGGATTACTGCTCACCCAACTGAAGGTTGCTCCGTTTGGATTGGAAACAAAGGCAGGAGGTGTAATGGTCGCACCCGGACATACCGTTATTGGACCGAACGGTCCCACCGTTGCCACAGGCTGAACAACAACTTGAGTAGTTACCGGCGCACCGGGACAACCGTTGGAAGATGGAATAAAGGTGTAGGTTACGGTTTGCGGAGCATTAGTATTGTTGGTAAGCGCTGTGGTTAAGGTAGCACTGCTACTTCCAGGGTTCAGCGTTCCACTTGCCGTGCCCGTTACCCCAGCGGGAAATGAAGCTGTCCAAGCAAACGAAGTGGGGTTGATTGTTGAAGATACGTTGATAACCGCATTGCTTCCGGAACAAATAGGCCCTACCGATTGCGGAGCCGTTGCTACCGGCAACGGATGAACCGTAACGTTAATCGTAGCAACCGCAGGATTACACGGCCCAGCAGGATCATTGGTTGTTAGTGTGAGGGTTGCGGTTCCTGTAAAATTTGCAGGGGGTGACCAACTAGATGTGAGCGAATTAACATTGGAAAAAGTACCACCAATGCTTGAAGACCATGAAGCACTAGAGGCAGCGCCGCCAATACTTCCAGTCAAAGACAAACTTCCATTCATACACACACCATTCGGGTATACGCCTGCGCTCGCTGTTGCCAAAGGATTAAACAAAATGGTTGTGGGCGAAGAAACGACTTGACATGGCGCTATTGGCTGCCCTGAGGTTAAGGTTAAAATAATATTGCCCGAATAGCCAGCAGGAGGCGAATAAATCGCATTTAACGCACCCGTATTTGCACCACCTAAACCAGGTATGCTAAAACTTCCCCCAGCGACATTGGCAGTCCAATATCCTGTATTCACGCCACCGGAAACGGTTCCGTTTAATTGAACTGGACTATTTAGGCAAAATGGGCCATACGAACCCGGCGTAACCACCACAGGATTGTTGACTACCACGGTTGATGCCACTGTTGTTTGACCGCATTCATTGGTAGCCACAAGGTTGAACGGAAAGGGACTTCCTGTGGAAGAAGGATAGGTAATACTTCCTGGGTTCAGCGTGTTGGCAGAGGTAGGCGTTGGGATACTCCCTGCAGGAATGGTGCTACCAGGGTTAAAATTCCACGCGTAAGTGTTAGGAGAAGTTCCATAACAGTTATTCATGACGATGGTGGGAGAAATCGAACCACCGGCACAAATGGGTCCTACAGGGTTGATTGAAAATTGAGGAGGCCCTTTTATAGTAATCTGTTGTGAGTAGGTGGTTTGAGCACAAGAGGCTCCAAGAACCTGATTGTTTAATCCCAAGGTTAATTGAATGGTGTAAATCCCTGGACCGTTGAAACTAAATGTGGGGTTGGCGAGCGCAGAATTAGCAGGTTGTACCGACGGCCCTCCGTTAAAATTGCAATTCTGAGGATTAGTGGAAGTGACCGACCAACTGAACACGTTGGTAAGGTTACAACCGGGTGTACTCGAGGTATTATTGGGAGTTATATTCACCGGTGCACAAGCCGTTGCTTGGGGTAAGGTGAAATTTGCCACTGTCGCAGCAACAACACAGATGTTATAAACCACGGAGTCCATTCCGCAATCATTTCCTAAATGAAGTACCACTTGATAATTCCCTGGAACAGTCCATGTTACAGGAAGTGCCGCTGACCCGTTGGACCACGAAGTCCAATCGTAACCATTTACAGTATTCGGTAACCACCCGTTAGGATTACCCATTACTCCTGAGGTACTAAATCCAGCATTAGGCAAAATCGTCCAATAACGACCAAAAATAGAATCACATGACCCTCCATACACATTGGTTCCATGGTTGGATACATCGTTGAAGGTAATTGCCTGATTTACGCAAATCACGTTGGTATTTGGATTCGCACTAATCGATGCGTTAACTGATGCTCCGGCTGATATTGGTCCAATTGCAGCGAACGTTCCTTGTGGATTACAACCGTTGGTGGCAACCACCTGTATCGAATAGGCGTTGGTGTAGGTCTGTTGGGCAATCACAGAATTTATCCCACATGAGGTTTGAGAAAATACATGATTGATTGTTTGAGGATTCGGATTCAATCCATTTAAGGTGGTAGTTGGTGTTCCGTCGTTGTAGATGATTTGAAAGGTTGTACCCGCCGAAGGGGAACTCGGAGTGCCAATTGAAAAAGAGTACGGACTAGGTAAGCACGAATTTGACCCTGACCCCGTCAGAGAAATTGTTGGGGGATTTCCACCAACATAAACCAAGTAATTGTTAGTAAAAGTACATCCACTAGGAAATAAAATTTGGTACGTAAAATTATAATATCCTTGACCGTTGTAAAGATGTGTTATTGGGTTAGGATTGCCCGATCCATTTGGAGTATTGTCTCCCCAAATGTAATTAAAGGTTGTTCCTGCCGGATAAGAGGCAAATGCAGGATCGGTAAAAGAAAAATTACCCGAATTGAAATTACCACAACGTCGAAAAATGGTGATTCCGTTAAAAGTCGTAGTTGAAAATCCAGAATTGTTTGGAATGGTTAACGAAGGCGTGTAATTGTTGGCAACAACCGCAATATTCACCTGCGAGGTCACCCCATTTCCCAAATTAAGCGTAGTAGTGTAATTCCCCGGGTTATTGTACGTTACATTATGTGGTCCAATTTGATTGGAATTATTGGGATTCCCTCCCTGGAAAGTCCAGTTGTAATTCGTTGAAGCATTTGTGCCCGTGGAGGTATTGGTGTAAAGCACCGAAGAACCCTGGCAAACCGTGATGGTGTTATTGTTAGCAGCAGGTGATGTGGAAAAAGATGCGGTAGCTTGTGCCAGCGCCAACAAGGGCATAAACAACAAAAAAACTAACGCCTTCAACGAATTCATAAATTAGGTAAGCGAATTTACGAATAATTACTATAAAAAAACCCTTATTCTCGCGGAATCTTAACGGGCGTTTACGTGCACGGTTGCTTGGAGTTTTTATTGGAAACGGGAATATCATATGGTCTTAATGTCTCCCCTTGGAGATACACTGTTTGTTTTGAATTATAGAAGTTTTCATGGGGAAATATTTTTTCAAAAATAAGGGCCAACTGGATTGAAAATTCATTTCCACAATTTAGTATGCCCTATCAAGGACACATGCGATTATAATCAATGACCGCCTCTTCAAAAGTACACGTTTGATACTTAGGGTTTTCGAAGTACTCCTTTTTGTATGGCTCGCACTCAAACATGTACTTCCGAATAGACTTTAAGGATTTTATTGCTTTTAATCCATCCACCTCATATACGGTACCATCGGGCATGGTCACGTGACGCATGTACATCCCTTCTCGGGTTTCTTTCATTACGCCCTGGGAATTATAAGATCCATCAAAATTTTCCTTTAGTCGATAGTTCGTGGTTACATCATCAAACACATCCACCCGAATTTTTCCATGAACTAATCGCTTTCCGTACCTGTAATACCCATCAGGTTTATCGATTTGGAGCGGCATGCGCAAATACATTGCACCGTCTTGACACAACGTTTTGATCAGCGGAATTTCATCCTTCTTTAATCGAATAACTTCGTTAGCAATCGTAACATATTCTAAATCAATCATCTTTCCTTGGGCATTGGTATTGAAAAAATTAATGCTGCTGCAAGGAACCGAATCGTTGTCAAGGGTGATAAAGTAATTTTGTGCGAAACACCCCGTACTAAGAAAAAGAAAAATTCCGATAAGGGTTGCGGGTGCATTAAATGGTATTGATTTCATTTTTATTGATGGTTTTAAGAGAATCACAAGCATACGTTGATCGAATGCCGATTATGGTCCTTCAATTATGCAACAAAAATACCCAAAATTATACGAGATACGAGTTAGCCTTGTGGTTGTATCGTTGAACCAAGATCTTTCAATCGCTCCGGAGTTAGCACCCAAATCAACTGAAAAATTGCTGCACCAATGAAGGTCCAAAGGATGTCGTTCCAGTCGAAATGTAATTTTTTAGAAGTTGTTTGAATGAACTCCCATCCAACAAGACCTATTAAGGAGATGAAGTTCGCTGTTAAATAGTTTCTCTCGATTAGCCATTTGCTCGAAGTCTTCAATTGCATAATTAACACGACAAACAAGGCGGGTATCCCAATTGCCGGAAAGAAGTTTGGGGCAATACCCAAGAAATAGCTAATGATTGCGCCCTCCCCAGAATAGTTGGGCCGGATATAATAAGAAACTGCTTGAAAGCAGAGAAAGCACAGGGCAAAAATACTGAACCAGTAGTAGGTAGTTTTGGCGTTGTTTTTTCTCATATTATAAATTAAACCTTAAGAAGAGTCCTGTGTTGGTATTTAAAGTCGATGTATTGAATCGTTGAAACATATCAAGGCCCAAACCAAATTGTATAATGTATTTATAATCCAAACCAAATCTAACAATTTGTGATACTTCAGAAGGATCAACTGAAAATATAATTTGAGAAGAAAGTCCCCAATTTGTAGACAGTTTTGGAACGTATCCGATGATTCCTAATACACTTGGTCCAATCTGTTTTTCAAAAAATCCAATTGTAGGATAAAGTTGAACAAAAAAGTCTTCACGTTCATTAGAATAGGCCAGGCTTAATCCTAGAGTTGGGATGAAAAACCCGCCGTAAAACCCGCCTCCCATAGCTAATCCAATCCATGGTTTGAGTTGATATGTGAGTTGTCCTTCAATTGACACGGTGTTAAGTGCGTTGTTGTTATAGTTTACAGTAAATCGATTTAAATTAAAGTAATTCCATTTTGCTGTGCTGTCTATATCTTTATCGGTGTAACTAATGTAATGCGCATAATTATTACCTGCCAGTCCTTCGATTGTTATTTGCCCACGGACGAAGATGTTTAAAGAAAGCAATAGGGTTACGAGTAAAAAATTATTCATTTTTGAGAATTTCTTAATGTAGCACTTTCGTTAATTTGCTCTTTGATTGACCATGAATCTTGTTCAGGAAGGGTAAGTGAATTCAGGTCTTTTATGTTTTTTCGTTCAAAGATTTGTGCGTGGCGGGTTTCATAGTCTTTAAATTCTGTGCCCATCCATTTGTCCCACCAAGTAAAATATAAAGCATAATTGCCATTGAATAATTGGTGATGCATATTGTGGTGTGTTGATGCAGTTTTGAATTTTAGTATTGGTAATTGCACCCAGCCTTTTGGGTATATTTCATAACCTAAATGTGCGAACACATTATTGAGCATAGAGAAGATTTGCCAGGCAATAATGACCCCGAAATTTAACGGGAGTAAAAATGGTAAAACAAAGCCCACAAAGTATTCAACTACAGCTTCTGTGGGATGAAAAGCAAAAGCAGTTAATGGCGATGGGTCGGTACTTTTGTGATGTACCTTGTGAAAAATTTTATAAAACCTAGGTAAGTGCATTGCCCTATGGCTCCAGTAAAAAAACATATCATCTAAAAAAAGGACAAGAAAGAAGCTCAGTCCTAACCACAAATAACCGTATTGGCTGATGTCAAAATAGACTTTTGTATAGCCTTTGCTATCAAAGTATAAAATACAAATGTCGAAAATTGCAAAAATGAGTAAAGTACTTACCGAGTAACTAAGGTCTTGTTTGAAATGATGCAACTTTGCCCTTTGAGTTTCTTGAATTCTTATCTTTTTAAAATACTTTTTACCTAAAATCCAAAAGACGAAGAATAAAGGAAAAGCAAATCCTACATACCAAAAAAGTTGCTCTAAAAAAGTACCAATGAAACTTTCAATAATGGTTTTAAATGTCATTTTAATTCAATTTCAGAGTGAGAAAATAGTATACTGCGAAATTGAAAAGATCAATTCTCTTATCTTTTGATGTACATCAAAAAAGATTAAAACTTGTCAGCTCTTATTCTACTTAAAGTTTCTTGTGTGATATTTAGATAGGAGGAAATATTACCAAGGCTTATGCGATTGGTAATTTCAGGGAAAAGATTTAGCAATTTTTGATAACGCTGTTTGGCATTGAGGAATTGCAAATCTGCAATTCTATCTTCTATTTGAGCTACATAGTGTTGTTCAATCAACTTGATATACCAAAGTGCAAATGAATGGTGTTTTTGAAGCAAGCTTTGTAAAGCACTATACTCAATCGAATACATTTCACTATCTTCAAGTAGCTGTATATTCTCTTCAGATGGTTCTTGGCTCACAAAACTTGTGGTATCAGCAATTACTTGTGTATCTAAGCTAAACCAAGTATTCATCTGTTTTCCTTCTTCGTTGATGTAAAAGTATCTTGCCGCACCTTTTGTCATAAACCAGAGGTGTTTGCACGTTTTTCCTTGTTGAAGTAATAAATGGTTTTTAGGGAATTCTAAATACTTGAAATGACCTAAAACATCTTCCAAGATTTCGTTGGGCAGTAAGTAAATGCTTTGTATGAAGTTTGTAATTTTTGTGTCCATATTACTTATCATCGAGCCCAATCCCAAAACCTAATAGTGCAGCCACTAATGCGAGATGAGCAATTAAAACTACTTTTTGCCAAATAGGCCGCGCATTCCATTTTTGTTCGGGGTTGAAGGGGTCAAACGCCATACCAATTCCTAGAGAAGAGGCGGCTTGA